>JBEBAJ010000042.1:0-13314 GCA_041158965.1 Pseudomonadota bacterium
GGCCCGCGCCCTCGCCCCCGGCCCGCGCCTGCTGCTCATGGACGAGCCCTTCTCCAACCTCGACATCGAGCTGCGCGAGCGCCTCGCACTGGAAGTGCGGCAAATCCTCAAAGATGCCCAAGCCACGGCCCTGGTCGTCACGCATGACCAAATGGAAGCCTTTGCCATGGGAGACCTCATCGGCGTCATGTCCAAGGGCCGCCTGCAACAGTTTGACGACGCCTACACCCTCTACCACCGCCCGGCCACCCGCTTTGTCGCCGAATTCATCGGCCATGGCGTGTTCACACCCGCCCGCATCCGCCAGTCTGGCGACCATGTGGTAGTACAAACCGCCGTCGGCGATCTGACCGATGTGCACGAATGCCCCTTGCCCGGCGCCTACCCCAACGGCGAATGCGACGTCTTGCTGCGTGCCGACGACATCGTGCACGACGACGACGCCCCCGTGCAGGCCGAAATCGTGCGCAAAGCCTTTCGGGGCTCAGAATTCCTCTACACCCTGCGCCTGGGCAACGGACAAACCCTCCTGGCCCATGTCCCCAGCCACCACGACCACAAACTGGGCGAATGGATCGGCATCCGCATCCAAGCCGACCACGTCGTCACCTTTGAACGACAACCCCAAACCTGATCCCGCCCGAGACAGCGTCACCACCCAAGGCGACACAAAAGGCCTCATTTTTCCATTCAATCCATGAATGAAGGGTCGGACGCAACCCCCCTGGCCAAACGGACGCTCAAGCCTCAAGGTCTGCGGTTTCGGGTCGATACAAGGCATACCTTATCTTGGAATGCCCACCATGCGAACGGCTGCTTTAACAAACCCCAAAATCGGCTTGGCCCCCCCGCCACCCCCCTTGGTTAAATTCGCATCCATCAAGCCTGCCATCAGCGCCGCAGGCGCAGCAGCCGCCATCGCGCCCGGCCCGCAGGCTGTGGCCGGCCCCACCACGCTCACCTGGAGTTCAGGTCGCCCTGGCAACGAAAAAACCACCACCACCGGCAGCGTGAGCGTGGCCGGCACCACCACCACTCAGGTCAAGGTCAATGTCTCGCTCAAAAAAGCCGGGGCTTACACCTTCAGTGCGGGTGCCTCATACGGATTGATCGGCAAAACACCCACGCTTTCCATGAGCCTGGCCGATGCCAACGGCAAAGTCATCAAAACCATCAGCGGCAATCAACTCAAAATCAGCCGCTCTGAAAGCGAAAAACTGACCGACGGCCAATACACCCTGAGCTTGAACCTCACACCCGCCAAAGGGGGCACCGCCTGGCTCACCCAATACACCATCAATGCAGCTCAAAACCTCTCACCTCTGCCCGCGGCCACCAAAGACCCGCTGATGAACGCCGTCTTGGCCGGGGGGTCCTACTGGTGGCATCCGGAAGGCGAAGTGGCGACGCAGACCACCACAGCAGTGACCGACAAGGTCAATCAAATCAGCGGGGCCAAAACCACCCTCTACTACGATTTTTTGGCGGGCTCCGAAAGCTTCCTGAGTGCAAGTGACAAAAATGCCTTTCAGGCCATGGACAACGATCAACAAGAAGGGGTCGAGTCGGCGTTGAGCTATTTGTCCTCCTTGGTCAATGTCACTTTCGTGAAAGCCGATGCCAACAACAAAGCCGACATCGCTTTTGGCACCAACGAGCAAACCAGCAGCGCGGGCTATGCGCTTTATCCCCACGCCAACGGCAACAACCCATCGGTGGTGATGCTCGACAAAATCGCCAACGGCCAAGCCACCAACACGGGGGCCGAGCTCAAAGACACCAGTTCATATGGCTGGTACACCCTGATCCACGAAATCGGACACGCCATGGGTTTGAAACACCCTGGCCCCTACAACGCCGGTGGTGGCAGCACCCCTGGGCCCTATTTGCCCAAACCGGTAGATAACCGCATCACTTCGGTCATGTCTTACATCAATGCCCCTGGCAGCCAGAAACTGACGGTCACCAAAGGCGTAAACAGCGGTTATTCTTATTCTTCCAATGGCATCAGCCCCACTACCTACCAGGTGCTGGACATTGCGGCATTGCAATACATGTACGGCGCCAACAAAAACACCACGGCCAGCGACCTCACCCTGACCGACTCAGACACCAAATACCAGGCGGTTTGGGCACCCAAGGGCGTCACCGTCGACGCCTCTGCCACCGAAAGAAAAAATGTGTTTGATTTGCGTGCTGGTTTCTACAGCTCCATCTCCATCCGCAGCACCAACGACCAAGTCGCCGACATCAAGGCCAGCTTCGTGAGCCAAGGCGTGGCCGATGCCACCGCCCAGGCCTACGCCAACAACATCGTCAACAACACCAAATCGCTAAAAGGGCAAATCTTTGACGGACGAAAAACCCTGGGCCTGGCCTGGGGCAGTCAGATGAAAGAAGTCAAAGGCGGGAAGGGTGACGATTCGTTTTACGCCAGCGATTACTCCACCACCATCGATGGTGGCACTGGCAACGACACCCTCTTCTTGCAGGGCACAGCCAAACTGTGGACATCCGCCACAGCCAATGGCGTGACAACCTACACCAATGTAGTCACCAACAAGACCATCTCGGCCAAGGGCATCGAGGCCATCAAATACTACACCTCGACCAGCGCCTCTTTCGCCTGAGCCACTCAAGTCGCAAGGCTTGGGGTCGATTTATTCGAGAATGAGCCTATCCGTCCAGCCTGCCTATAGCGCCCTCGTCATGGGCGCTTTGGCCTCGCCCAATGCAGGGGTGGCTGAAGCGATTTTCACGCTGCGGCATAACCCGCGAGCGAAGGTCACCATCTCGGACACCGCCGATCAAATCTCGCGCCACTTCGACGCACTGGCGCGATGGAGCGGCAACATCACAGGCCTCACCGTCAGCGACGCCGGCAACGCCCCGCCAGGCCTGGTGCAGGTCAGTGCCGCCCAGTTCAGGCAAAACGCCAAGCTCATCGCCAAATTCACTGACAACGCCATATTCAACGTCAGCCAGTCCAGTGCGTCATACGCCAGCACCTTGGAGAACCACGCCAAAGTCGCCACATTCAGCGTCAAAGACTCCAGCGGTGACATCAGCAGCCGCTGGAGTGTGCTGAACCAGTCCAGCAAACTGGCACAGGTCAACGTCACCACCCCCGTCCAAAATCTGACGCTCACCGAACAACAGCTCAACGATTTTTCAGACCTGCTGGACAAATTTCAAGGCCCCTATGGGCTGATGGTCAATCAAACCGCTGCAGCCAGCGCGGCCAGCCTGAAAAACGATGCCCGGGTCCGCAGCTTGGCCATCCTCGACAGCGCCGCGAACATCTCGGCGAGCCTCAACGACCTGGTGGACTTGGGTGCCAAATTGCAAGTCATCCGAAGCACAGACCGCCCGTTGATCGAAGTCAATGCAGACCGGCTGGAGAGCAACGCACTGGTCATCGGAAAAATCTATCGGGGTTACGAGTTATCGGTCAAGCAAGCGAGCCTCAGCCAAGCCGCGCCTCTGGTGTCCAACCGCAAATTGGCATCGATCGAGGTCGTCGACACCGCCGCCAACATCGCCGCCCATCTGGATACGCTGGCCAAGCTGGGTTCAGACCTGACCAGCATCCACATCACCGACGCCAGCAATCACCTCCAGCTCACCAGCGACGACTATCAAACTTATGCCAGTGTGCTGGCCAAAATTCAGGCCGATGACGACTATCAGGTCGAATTGACAGAGGCCAGCGTGCAAGAGGCGCAAATCCTGGGTGCCGACACTCGGGTGAGCAAAATCAGCGTATCCGATACCGCAGGGATGATTTCAGCGAATCTGGCCACTTTGGCCAGCAACGACAAAATCGATCAAATCTACACCCTGGGCAAATCCAAAACCATTCAGGTCGCCTATGCCCAGCTCGATCAAAACGCTGCATTGGCCAAAATCACCAACGATTACGCCCTGTCAGTCACTGGCGTGGCCGCAGGCGACGCCAAAGCCCTGGTCGACACCCAGCCGCGCGTCGTCGATGTATCTGTCACAGGCGCAGGTTCAGACATCATCGGCTCCATCGGTGATCTGACCGGCTTAGGCAAAAAACTCTCCAGCATCGAACTCAGCGATGGCAATACCCCGCTTGACCTCACCGCCTCGACCTGGATGCGTCACATCGGCACTTTGTCCAAAATCAAAAACGGCTATGCCGTCAACGTCAGCCAAGTCAGCGCCAGCAAGGCCCTGGCCCTGGGCAGCGACGCCCGCGTCAGCAGCCTGTCGGTCAAAGACACTGCCGCCGCCATTTCCAGCCAACTCGACGCGTTGCACCAATTGGGCGCCCGCTTAAGCAGCATCACCCAAAGCGACGCGGGCGCCATCTCCATCACGGGCCGACAATACGCGCAACAAAGCAGCACCCTCAGCAAATTGGGGGCCGACGCACAATTCAATGTCCGCAAAGCCCTGGTCAACCAGGCCACCGCCCTGTCCAACGACGACCAGGTCAAACAAGTCAACATCGAAGACAGCAGCGCCAATCTCTCCAACGGCATCGATGACCTTCAAGCCGCCATCACCGCCAACGCCCAACGAGCCTGGGCGCTGCGCTCCAGCACCGAACCTGTGGCCTTGCAACTCACCCAAACACAGTATTTGCAAAACACAGACGCCCTCAATGCCATTGGCGGCAAAACCAAATGGATTGTCAACGACCTCACCGCCACGGCCAACAACCTGAGCAAAGTCAGCGCCGACACCCGCGTGCAAAACGTGAACGTCAAAAGCAACAGCACCGAACTCTCTGCCCAAATGGCGGGATTGGTGGGCTTGGGCGACAAACTCAAAAATGTGACTCAAACCGATGCCAACACATCCATCAGCATGACCGCCGCCAACTGGGGGCAGTATCAATCCACCATGGCGAAATGGGTTGGCGGCGCTCAAGTCGGCCTCACAGCCGTCAAGGCAGGTGCCGCCCTCAAACTGGCGTCCGACTGGCGCGTCAAAACACTCGCCGTTCAAGACAGCCTCAGCGCAATCACCTTGAACCTCAATGCCCTGCAAAGCATCGCCACCCAAGTCACCGAGGTTCGCCCCTCCAACGCAGGCATGGCCTCGGTTCGGATGAGCCAATGGACCGCCAACGCTGCAATCCTGTCCAAATTCCACTCCAGCATCACGCTGGCAGTCACCGAAGCCAGTGCCACTGACGCCCAATCCCTGCTCCTCGCCGCCAACGACCAATTGGTGCAAATTCATGTCAAAGACAACGGGGCGCAGATCATCAGCCAGCTCGCCGACTTGGCATCGAACACCAAATTGCAAAGCATACGCGTCACCGATGCCAATATCCCCATCGCTCTAACCGCCACCCAATGGTTCACACGCTCTGATGTCTTGGCCAAAATTCAAGGCAATGTCCAGTTTTCTGTGACCGGTGCCTCTGTCAGTCAACTCAGCGCCGCCCCCAACGGCCTGGTCGCAGATGCCCGCGTCAAAGAAATCGGCATCCAAGACAACGCATCCGATGTGGTCTCAGGCTTGAACATTTTGCAAGGCGCCAATGCACGCATCACCAGCCTGAGCCTCAAGGACACCGACACCTTGACCCTGAGCTATGCACAATGGCGCAACAATCAGGCGGTTTTGAGCAAAATTTTCCAAAACCACAACCTCGTGGTGCAAGGGGTCAGTGCAGACGAAGCCTCTCTCGTGGGTCGCTCGCCCCATGTCGCCACTGTTCAAGTGAGCGACACCGCCAGTAAAGTCGCATCGAACATGGACGCCTTGCAACTTTTGGGCGACAAACTCAGCGCCATCACCACCACCGACGCC
The DNA here is from genome assembly GCA_041158965.1 of Pseudomonadota bacterium. Lineage (GTDB taxonomy): Bacteria > Pseudomonadota > Gammaproteobacteria > Burkholderiales > Burkholderiaceae_C > Limnohabitans. The sequence goes on from JBEBAJ010000042.1 coordinate 5,794, forward strand.
ACCCCCAACCCCACGCTGCGCCTCAGTGCCGAACAAGTCTTCAATAGCACCTCCACCCTGGCCAAAATCAGCAATGCCAACTACTCACTCTCTGTGACAAAAGCCTCTGTCGGCGACTTTCTCCAACTGCAAGGCAATGGCAAGGTGTCCCTCATTGAGGTCGCTGACACCAGCGCCCAACTGGCTGACAATTTGGCCACACTGGCTGGCAGCAGCGCACTCAGCACCTTGACCCAGACCGGACAGGTTTCTGCCATGGAACTGAGCGCCAGCGATTACTTGGGTTTCAGCACCACCTTGGCCAAAATCACCAACGCCTACACCGTTCGACTCAGCGACGCCACCGTCGCTCAATCGTCCGCCCTGAATGCCGACTCCAAAGTCTTGTCCTTGACGGTCAGCGACACCAGCCAACATATTTCTGACGCATTGCTCAACCTCTCCAGCCTGGCCAAGATCAGTGGCTTTGACATCACCCAAGACAATGGCCCAATCCAGGTGCCATTGGCCAAGCTGGACGACTATGCGGATTTGCGCGACTTATTGCGCGACGCCACTGGCTCGCCTCACCGCATCGCCGTCACCCAGGCCGATGTGGCTTCGGTCAACGGCCTGCTCCAACTCAGTGATGTCGACCTGGTGTCCATCACCGACAGCAGTGACCATCTTTCTCAGGCGTATGCCGATCTCTACCCCAAAACCGCGCAAATCACTGGCATCACCTTAGATGACGCCAGTGTGGCCATCTCCATCACTCACCAGCAGTGGATGAACCAGCCCGAGTTGTTGCAAAAAATCAGCCAACCCTACACCTTGAAGGTCAACGAAGTGTCTGCGACCAATGCCACCAGCGTGGCCACGGCCCAGAACGTGGTGGGCATCCGCGTCAAAGACACGGCCAGTGCCCTCAGCCTGGCCTTCGATGACTTGGTGACACTGGGAGACGAAGTGCTCGACGTTCTAGTCACAGACAACGGCGACATCGACTTGACACAAGCTCAAGCCACCGCAGGGTCTGCGCTGATGGACCGCATTTTGGGCGAACACGCGTTCAACATCACCTAAGCCTGGACAGACGGCTCAGGGCCGTCTATCCAGGTTGTGTCGTTCTCTCAGATCGGGACAGCATCATGATTTGGGTCGTTTAGTGAATCCGCCGTAGTCCAACACTGCATCGACCACCCGACTGCTGTTGTTTTCGACCAGCAAAATGTCTTCATTCAGCAACACTTGGCGAAAACCTTCCGGCGGTGGTTTTAAAAACTCTGTCCATTTGACAGGAAGCTCCTTGACGGCTGCATTTGGCGGCAAGGGTTCGCCCAATTTCCATAGTCTGGGTCGACCAGATACACAACTATTACCTTGTACCTTCATGTTCTCGGGACATTCCTGCCCTTTGTTCAAGCTCAGGTTAGCGTTTAACCATTCCACAAGCGCCGTTTTCTGTGTCGGGACAAACTGAGCATTGAGGACATCGGGTGATGGCACCTGTGCTGGCGGCACCATCACCGGCACCGGCACACCCACCGCTCCACCCACCATCACCCCAGGGGCCGGGTTGGCGTTCACCACCGGCGCCCTGGGCCGCGGGTTGGTGGCCGTCTCGGTGCTGGGCTCAAAAGTTTTGACCTCCGGGCTGAACAACTCTTTGAGCTTGGCCGGATCCTTGGCCAGCTTCACCTCCTGCAAAGACTCCACCATCACCGTGATCTCACCGGTCAGGGCCGAACCGAGCCAACCCGGCAGATTCGACTGAATCAGGTTCAGCTGCGTCACCTCACAATTCTGGCCCCGCTGTCTCAACCAGTTCATGGCCGCCTCCGCCCGCTCCGTGGGGTTGCCCACCGTCAGTGCGATTCGCCTGAACTCAGACACCGCGCAACTCGCCGCCTGATTCCCTTGCGCCATCGTGGCGGTGGCTGAAACCATGCCCCCCAGCACGACCGCCCAACGGGCCATTCGAGACCAGGCTCCCCGTCGGGGGTTCCATGACCGTGTGTTCAAAATCATCTCTGTTTCCTCTATTTCAGCAAATCCAGCACCGATCGCTGATTGACATTGGCTTGCGCCAGCACACTGGTCGCCGCTTCCTGGATGATCCGCAAGCGGGCCATATCAGAAGCCTCTTTGGCGTAATCGCTGTCCAGAATGCGACTGCGCGATGCCGTTTGTGAAATATCCATGGTGCTGACATTGTCCCCCGCATGCGTCAATCGATTCAACTGGGCACCCAGCACCACCCGATCTTTGGCGATGTCATCCATCACCTGGTCCAGCACCGACAAAGTCGCCACGGCCTCAGTCATTGACCCAATCGACAACTGCGCTTGCCCGTTCCCATTCGTCACCAAACCACCTGCGGCAGAGGCCAAAGCCCGGCTCAATTCTGTGGCATTGGTATCCCAAATCAGGGCATCGATCGATCCGCCTGGTGTGCCATAGTTGGGCAAGGTGATCGCCAGCTTCTGGTTCGCATTGGCACCCACCTGTATCCATATCGAACGGGCGTCCTCCAACTGCTGCCCCGTCACCTTCACGCCATGCACCACCCTCGCCCCGGTCGAATTCACATTGCCACCCGCAATGGCATCAATCACATCAATCTTCGTCTTGCTCGCCGTCACTGTCGCTGCACTCAACGATTCAAAAGGCGAGGTCGAATTCACCTGTGTCACTGAAAACGACACACCCGGCGTCCCTGAGGTCAATGTCAAAGTGTCACCTTGCTGCACCACCTGCATCGAAGGAATCGCGCCACTGCTCACCTGGGCGTCCAGTTTGGTTTTAAAAGACGCCCATGCCGCATTCTTGCTCGTGCTGGGGTCAGAGGTAATGACCGTGCCAGCGATTGTCGCCGTCAATGTAAACGGCGTTTGGTCGCTGTATGTCACCATCGCCTCCAACTGACTCGCATCGTTGGCCGTGGGCACATACTGCGATCCCCCGGAAACATTGACATTGTCAATATACAGCTGTGCCCCTGCTGCCGTGCCGCCGGTGGCGTCAAATGTGCCCGCAATGAACACAAACTTATAGGCGCCTGAGCTTGGCACCGTCACCGTCTTGGTGGCCCAATTGGTGACGCCCCCCGTTTCATTCAACAACGGCACCGTGCTGCCGTCGGCGACATTCAGCAAATAGGCGTACACATCGAAATTGTCTTGGCCGTTTTGTGCCTTCCAATCAAAAGACACACTATCGCCCGCCTGTATCGCCACCGGGTTTTTGCTCACCAGCGCCGGGCCATGCGCCAGGCCAAAGGCGTCGATCGTCATGCCGCCCGTGGACATCGACAATCCCTGATTGCCTTGCGACTTGTTGCCTGTGTCTATGGTGCTCGAAAACGCCCCGCCTGAAAAAATGCCGGTTTCTCCCAGGCTTGGTGCAGGTGTGGTGGCGTCGTTGGGCGTGGGCCAGCCTGCCACAGTGCTGCCCCCATTCATGACGATCCGCTGGTTCAGCGTCGTCCACCCTGGAATTTGGCCATTGACCACGGGCTGCTCAAAATCCCCGTTCTCAAACGTGGCCTTGAAATTAATCCGCAAGGATTGCCCATTCAGGCCATTGCGCTGCGCATCCACAGACCCCACAGGGATGGCCGTCGTGCCATTCCCCCTATAAACCAAACCATTCACCACCGACCATTGTCCGTTGCCCACATTGGGCGTGTTCACTTGCGTGATGCTGATCTGTTCACCAGAACCGCCATAACCAGAAAACTCCACATACTCGCTGGTTCGCGTCATCGTGGGGTAGGGGTTGGCCAGCTCTGACAGCGTCAGGGTCGAAACCTGGGCCACCGCCGGTGTGCCCAAACCAAAATGGGCGCCACTTAAACCGGCCAAGCTGCTGTTGTACCAGACCGAAAGGTCACTGCCATCCCTCGTATAGACCTCTACCCCCCCGTTGGCGTTCACCCGTGCACTCGCCCCATGCGTGCCCGTGCCCTGATTGATGGCATCGACCACCCGCTTCAGGCGCAGCGCTGCCCCCTCATCTTTGTTCAGTGCCACCGGCACATCATGGCCATTGATGAACAGGCTATATGTGCCTGTGGCGGGCCCCGAGGTATCAATGGGTGAGGGGCCCGAAATCCGCGCCGGGGTCGCCAGTTCATTGGCTCGGGCGATGGCACTGAGCAAGCCTATCCCATTCCATTCGGTTTGTTCCACCACCATCCCGATTTGCGCTTTCAACGCCTGAAACTCTTTATCCAGCGCGACCCGATCGCTGTCATTCATCGTCCCGTTCGCCGACTGAATCACCAACTCGCGCATTCTTTGGGTCATTTCAACCATCTGATCCATCGCGCCATCGGCGGTGGCACCCAGGGCCAAGCCATCACGAATATTGCGCCCCGCCACATCCAGCCCCCTGATCTGCGACGTCATTAGATTGGTGATCGACAAGCCAGAAGCATTGTCTGCGGCGCTATTGATGGCCAAACCCGTGCTCAAACGTTGCGTGTTCTTGAATGACTCACGCGCCACCTGGCCCAGCGAAGCCATCGCCCAGCTCGATGCAGTATTGGTATTGATGACGGTCATGTGAGCAATAAATCAAAATGCCTCATGCGGTCACATCAACCCAGCAAAAATCATGCCGCCAAGTTGGCGGCATCCCCCTGCCTCTTGGAGGCCTATCCTGTGTTGTTCTGTGTCGTTCTGTATTTCAGAGGCCAAAAGGCCACACACGCCCAGCCGAAGCGGCCATTTTTTGCCGCCCCCTCACCCACTGGGTCATCTCAGCCCTATGTCCTTGACGTCAATCCAGGCTCACCCCGGCGGCCTTGGCCACCTCAGCCCAGCGCTTGTAATCCGAAGCGATCAATGCCCCCAACTCCTCCGGGGTGCCAGGCTTGGCCTCACCGCCGATTTTGACGATGGCGGCTTGGTACTCGGGTGACTTAATGATCTCATTGACCACCGTCTGCAACTGACGCACGATGGCAGGCGGCGTGCCCACCGGTGCCGCCAAGCCCGTCCAATTCCTCATCACAATGTCTGGGTAACCCAGTTCCATTAAAGTCGGCACCTGCGGCAACTCACCAGATCGCCCCAGGCCCGTGACCGCCAGCGCCTTGAGCTTTCCCTCCCGAATCTGGCCTATCGAAGCCGACAAATCGGTCATGGCGAAATTCACCTGCCCGGACAACACCGCCATGGCCATCTCCGCCCCGCTTTTATACGGCACATGCACCAGTTTCAAATTCGCTTTGGCCTGCAAAAGCTCGCCCAGCAAATGCGCTGAATTGCCCACCCCAGCTGAACCATAAGTGATCTTGCCCGGGTTGGCCTTGGCGTATGCAATGAACTCCTGCAAACTATTGGCCGGAAAGCTCGGTGCCATCACCATCACCAGACCGATGTCGGTGGTCTGAACAATCGGGGTGAAAGCCTTGGTCGGGTCATACCCCGGGTTCTTCGTGATCGCAGGCGCAATCGCAAAAGTCGACACATTGCCCAGCAAGAGCGTGTGCCCATCGGGTGGTGCGCTGGCCACCACACGTGCGCCTATCAAACTCCCCGCCCCGGCCCGGTTCTCCACAATCACCGTCTGCTTCAAGGTGTTTTGCATCGGCACCGACAGCAAACGGGCCACCACATCGGTCGGCCCGCCGGGGCCATACGGCACAACAATGCGTATCGGCGTATTGCTGCGCAGCTCTTGTGCCGCAGATGGCAAAGCCACCATCCACCCAGACACTACAGCTCCAAAAACCGCGGCCCATGCTTTGGGCCGAGAAGCAAAATCGCACCACCACTTCATCATGCACACCCCAAATTAAAACTCGGCATGATTCATCTTCTCACACTCTGCGCAGAAGTTCCACCCGTCTAACCCGACACTTGTGGCTTTATAGACCGCACCCACCTCACAAGGCATCGATCGGAATCTTGACATAAGCCGTCCCATTGGCCTCTTTGGGCGGCAGCTCACCCGCCCGAATATTGATCTGTACAGCCGGCAATATCAGCACCGGCATCTCCAGCGTCGCATCGCGTCGGGTTCTCATCTCTATGAACTCCGCCTCGCTCACACCATCATGCACATGGATGTTTTTAGCCCTTTGCTCGGCCACCGTCGTTTCAAACGCAATCGGCCGATCATTAGGCGGGTAATCGTGGCACATGAACAGCCTTGTCTGTGGCGGCAAACTCAGCAGCTTGCGCACCGAGGCATACAAAGTCTTGGCGTCGCCCCCCGGGAAGTCACACCGGGCGGTGCCCACATCCGGCATAAAGAGCGTATCCCCCACAAACACTGCATCGCCCACCTGGTAAGCCACACATGCCGGCGTGTGCCCCGGCACAGCCATCACCGTCGCCGTCAAATCGCCAATCTGAAATGACGCCTTATCTTTGAACAACACATCAAACTGCGAGCCATCCTGACGGAACTCGGGCTCCAGATTGAATATGCCCTTGAACACCTTCTGCACTTTGGTGATCTGGTCACCTATACCCACCTTGCCCCCCAGTTTTTTCTTCAAATAGGGGGCGGCGCTCAAATGGTCGGCATGGGCATGGGTCTCCAATATCCACCGCACCTTCAAGTCATGCGTCCGCACATAGTCCACCACCTTGTCGGCTGAAGTGGTGCGCGTGCGCCCCGACTTGTGGTCGTAATCCAGCACCGAATCAATCACCGCCGCATCTGTGCCTGCCCCGTGGTGAACCACATAGGTCACTGTCCAGGTGGCCGGGTCAAAAATACCGTGCACAACAGGTTGTAAAGAATCAATGCTCATGGCTCGCAACTTTCATGGATGATCTATACAGTATATTGACATATAATCTATTTGTCAATATAATGATGACATGAACACATTTCCCATTGCTTCCCCACAAAGGACAACCCATGAAATCAGCAACGCTTGATTTATCCGACATGCAAGCCGCGGCTGACCAGGCCTGCCGCCTCATGAAGGTGCTGGCCAATGCCGACCGCCTCCTGATCCTTTGCCAGCTCAGTCAAGGCGAAAAACGCGTAGGAGAATTGGAAGAGCTGCTGGGCATTGTGCAGCCCACACTCTCGCAGCAACTCACGGTGCTGCGCGAAGAGTCGCTCGTCAGCACCCGTCGCGAGGGCAAGCACATTTACTACCAACTCGCCAGCCCCCAAGCGCTGGCGGTGATGCAGGTTTTATACCAACAGTTTTGTGTCACTTCCGGAGAACACCATGGCCATTGATTGGGCTCATTTCACCCCCTGGGCATCGCTGCTGGGTGGACTCATACTGGGGCTGGCCTCGGCCATCTTCATCTTGTTCAATGGCCGAATACTGGGCATCAGCGGCATTCTGGGCGGCCTCATGTCACCCCGCAAAGGCGATATCGGCTGGCGGGTCTTCTTCTTTCTGGGCATGGCCGCCGCACCTGCGGTGTTTTCCTGGCTCGCCCCCCCTGATCTTGTGCCGACACCTCGCATCGATACTGGCGATGGCCTCATCGTCCTCGCAGGCCTCTTGGTGGGCTTGGGCACGCGTTACGGCTCTGGCTGCACCAGCGGCCATGGCGT
>JBEBAJ010000043.1:0-15727 GCA_041158965.1 Pseudomonadota bacterium
TCCAGACATCCAGACCCAGTCCTCGCAATTGATGCAGTGCCAATGCCGCATCGGCACGCAAATCTTCCGCCAGGTCAAAGCTGGCCAGCCAACCGCGTTTGGCCTCAAAAAGATGCGTTGACGCGCCAAGGGCGTGCTCAGGGCAGGCCATGCCCGTATGAAAGCCCTGCGCAAAAGCCAGCGAACCCAAGCGCAAATGCAGCCGTTGACCTTGGGCATCGACGCAATGGCCTTCGAGGCCCAAGCCCCCATGCTCCCGGACCTCTGTAGCCCTCATCCGTTGGGGTGCCACCTCCACCAGGGCCCTGGAAACCGGGTGCCAGGAATGCGCCCCCAGCGCGGCAGCCAGATCGATCCAATCTCCCGCCTGTTCAGGCATCAACGTACCAGCCACGCTGTAGACCACTTGCAAACGCTGTCCGTCGCGGGTGAGTGTCCCGGTTTTGTCAAAAACCACCGTATCGACCTGGCTCAGTGCTTCAAGCGACTGCAACTCGCGCACCAACACCCCAGCCCGGGCCAAGCGGCCCGCGCTGGCCAGCATGGCGGCGGGGGTGGCCAAAGACAAGGCACACGGGCAAGTCACGACCAGAACCGATGCCGCCACCATCAAGGCCCGGCCCGGGTCAGTGGACCAACCGTACCAGGCCGCTGCCACCGATAAAGCCAGCACAGCCCACATGAAAGGGTGTGCCATGCGGTCCACCATCCAGGTCAATCTGGGCTTGCTGCCCGCCGCCTGCTCCATCAGTCGCACCAACTGGGCATAACGGGTCTCCTTTCCCACCCGTGTCAATTGCACCTCCACCGTGGCCGAGAGGTTGTGGCTACCCGCCAGCACGGCGTCGTTGAGGCCACGGGCACAAGGGCGGGATTCGCCTGTCAATAAAGCCTCTTCAATCAAGGTTTGCCCTAGGCGCAATACACCATCGCCCGGGAACGCCTCGCCGGGCCGGACTCGAACCACATCACCCACCCGCAAACGCTGCACCGGGGTGCTGGCCCAGCCCTTTTCGGTCAGCCGCTCGACGCTCTCCGGCAAGCGGTTCATCAAGGCCTCCAGCGCACCCGCGGTCTGGTCGCGCAAGCGCCACTCCAGCCAGCGCCCTGCCAACAGGAAAAACACGAACATGGTCAAGGAATCGAAATACACCTCATGACCCAGCGGACCCTCGGGGTCAAAAGTGCCCGCGGTGCTGACCACAAAAGTCAGCCCCATGCCCAAGGCCACAGGCAAGTCCATGCTGACGCGCTGCTGACGCAAATCGCGCCAGGCATTGCGCCAAAAAGGCGTGCATGAAAACAAGACGACCGGCAGCGTCAGCACCCACGAGGCCCAGCGCAACAGCTGCAAGGTGTTGGCCGCGATCTCACCCGGCTGTGTGAAATAAGCCGGCGCGGCATACATCATGACTTGCATCATGCAAAAAGCCGCCACTAACAAACGCCACAGCATGCGCCGCGTCTCCAGCAAGCGCCATTCGCGCAGGCTGTGATCCTGAGCCGGCATGGCCTGATAGCCCGCACCTTGAATGGCCTTCAGCCAGACCGAAGGCTTGACTTCGCTTTCAGCCCAAGTGATTTTGGCCCGATGCGTCGCGGCGTTCACCATCACCGACTTCACGCCCGGCAGCGCACGCAAGGCATCTTCAATGGTGAAGGCACAGGTCGCACAGTGCATGCCTTCAATCACAAGCTGCGACTCCCAAACGGGCCCCTTTTCGCTTGGCACGGGGCCTGACTGGCTGTACTGTTGCCAGACCTGGGGGTCATCCCACAGATCGGCTTGCAAGGTTGCCGAATTTGACATGACTCAAGGTTAATCATGCTCGCCTGCCTCAACCTTGACCTGCATCAAGTCAATTCCATTTCATGCGCGTAAGCTGTCCACTGTGAAGCCGTATTCACAACCATCTGTCAAAAAAGGAGCATCTGTATGTACAAAAAGATATTGGTCACCACCGACGGCTCGGTCTTGTCGAAAAAAGCGGTGACTCATGCGATCAGCCTGTGTGCCACCACCGGGGCCGAATTGCTGGCACTGCGGGTGACTCCACGCTACGCACAAACCTACTTCGAGGGTTCTCTGCCTTTGTCGGCCAGCGAAGTCTCGAAAATCGAGCAACGCTGGAGCGACACCGCACAAACCACCCTTGACCAAGTGGCCAAACAAGCACTGGCCAAAGGCGTCAAAGTCAAACCAGTGGTGGTCAAGTCGGACATCATCTCTGACGCCATCATCGCCACGGCGCGCAAATCCAAAGCAGACCTGATCGTCATGGCCTCACATGGCCGCCGTGGCCTCAAGCGCCTTTTGTTGGGCAGCGAAACGCAGCAGGTGCTGACCCACTCGGATGTGCCGGTGCTGGTCTTGCGCTAAACCTTCCCAGCCCTCAGAACTGAGGTCGCTGGGCCAACGCCCATTCGATGTGCTCAGCCACCAAGGCGCTGGCCTGAGGAAGGGCCTCTGTCAAGGCTTTCCGCCAGCGCCCTGGGTCTGACTGATCGGCGGACTCACGCAAGGCATTTCCCATGGCCACGGCCAGATTGCGGCGCCAACGCTCGTAGCCTATGCGACGGATGGCGCTGCCCTCGGTGCGGTGCAAAAAAGTCGCTTCGTCCCAAGCCCACAAATCCAATAAACCCGCCTGATCCAGGCCGTGGCGGGCAGAAAAATCGGGCACTCGGCCATTTTGCGCATACTTGTTCCAGGGGCAAACCAACTGGCAATCGTCGCAGCCGTAAATTCGATTGCCCATCAAAGGCCGCAACGCCACATCAATCGGCCCGGCATGCTCAATGGTCAGGTATGAAATACAGCGGCGGGCATCGAGCCGATATGGACCCACGATGGCCCCCGTTGGGCAGACATCCATGCAGGCGCTGCATTGTCCGCAATGGGCCTGCACCGCAGATGTGGGCGGCAAGGCGCGATCGACAAAGATTTCGCCCAAAAAAAACATCGAACCGCCCTGCCGGTCGAGCAACAAAGTGTGCTTGCCCCGCCAGCCCAATCCTGCCTGTTGCGCCAACTCGACCTCTAACACCGGGGCCGAATCAGTGAACACCCGATGACCCATGGGGCCCCAATGTTCTTGTATGCGCTGCGCCAGTTGCTGCAAGCGCTGGCGCAGCACCTTGTGGTAATCGCGCCCTCTGGCATAAATCGATACCACGGCTTCTCCAGGCTGGCTCCATCGCGCCATCTCCCGATTGGCCCAGTCCGGGGGGGCATCGATGGGCAGATAGTCCATGCGCACGCTCACCACGCTCACGGTGCCCGGAACCAGCTCGGCCGGCCTGGCGCGCACCAATCCATGACGGGCCATATAGTCCATGCTGCCATGAAACCCTTGAGCCAGCCAGGCTTTCAAACCCTCCTCGGCGTGTGACAAATGGATGTCGGTCACGCCAATTTGAGAGAATCCTAGCTCTCGCGCCCAGTCTTGCAACTGGGCGAGCGGATCGGGCAACTGGTCTGCTTGGCTCAAAGGATGTCCTCATGGCGTTTGAACCCATTGTAAAAAATACGGAATGGCCGGATGAACAGGCGACGCAATCTTGCGCCCGCCGCCTGGCCGCCAGTGACGCGCTGGGTGATGCGATCATTGAACTGCACGGCGACCTGGGGGTGGGCAAAACCACCTGGGTGCGACACCTTCTGCGCGCCCTGGACGTGACGGGCCGCATCAAAAGCCCGACCTATGGCGTGGTCGAACCCCACCAAGGGCAATGGCGAGGCAGGGTGCTGGACATCTGGCATTTTGACTTCTACCGGCTCAGCGACCCTCATGAGTGGGCCGAGGCCGGGTTGCGCGATTTGTTCACTCAAAACGGCTTGAAACTGGTGGAATGGCCAGCGCAAGCGGGGGCCGACCGCCCTCGGGCCGACCTGGCCCTGCACATCGATTGCACCGAAGAGGGCCTGCGCCGCATCCGGGCGCAAGCCCAATCAGATGTGGGCCTGCGGCTGCTGGAGGTGCTTTGACCCTCATGCGACCCCTGACCCGACGAGCCGGCCTGCAAGCCGGGCTGGTGCTTTGCCTGCTCTGTCACACCCCCGCCCGTGCCGCCACACTGCTGGGGGTGCGCATATGGCCTGCCCGTGAATACACCCGGGTCACGATTGAATCGGACACTGCCCTGCAAACCCAGGTGCAATTCATCGACCAACCCCCGCGCCTGGCGGTGGACATCCAGGGCCTGGTGCTCGATCAGTCCTTGCGCGACTTGGTCAGCCAGGTGCGCCCCGATGACCCATTCATTGCCGCCGTGCGTGCAGGCCAATACACCCCGAACGTGGTGCGCCTGGTGTTTGACCTGCGCCAGCCGGTGCGGCCTCAATGGCTGAATCTTCCCCCGGTCGAGGCCGTCTATCAACACCGTTTACTGCTTGATTTGATGCCGCTGCAACCGCTGGATCCGCTGGAGGCCCTGATCAGGGATTTGCGGGCCCCAACGCCACGCACCGAATCAGCCACCCCGGACGCCATTGCCGAAATCTGGCAACGCCACCAGCAGGGGCCTGGCCCAACCGCCCCCAGCCCGGAGCGCCGTGGCAACGCACCCGAACGGTTTGCCGTCATCGCCATCGACGCCGGGCATGGGGGCGAAGACCCGGGCGCCATTGGCCCGGCAGGCACGCGCGAGAAAGACGTGGTGCTGAGTCTGGCCATGAAACTTCGCGACCGCATCAATCAGACGCAGGTCACACAAAAGCACGGAGATTTTCAGCTGCGGGCGTTTCTCACCCGCGATGGCGACTACTTTGTGCCGCTGCATGTGCGGGTGCAAAAAGCCCATCAGGTCCGGGCCGAACTGTTCCTGAGCATCCATGCCGATGCCTTTTTTCAACCCCAGGCCCGAGGCGCCAGCGTGTTCGCCCTCAGCCAGGGCGCCGCCTCCAGCGCCGCCGCACGCTGGATGGCTCAACGCGAAAATCGTTCAGATGCCATTGGCGGGCTCAGCCAAATCAAGGTCAACGATGTACAGGTACGTCAGGCCCTCTTTGACATGAGCACCTCGGTGCAAATCAACCACAGCCTGTTGCTGGGCCAGGAGTTGCTTGGGCAAATGCGCCAGGTTGGGCGCCTGCACAAGCCACAGGTCGAACAGGCTGGTTTTGCCGTCTTGCGCTCACCCGAAATACCCAGTGTGCTGGTCGAATCGGCCTTCATCAGCAACCCGCTCGAAGAGGCCTTGCTCAACACCCCCGATTATCAGAACGCACTGGTTCAAGCTCTGCATCAGGGGGTACTGGCTTTCTTTCGGCGTCACCCCATCCGCGCCTGAGGCCGCTCAACCCTGGGTTTGGCGAGCCGACTGACGCGCCCGCCATGCCCCCCACATGGCAATCAGGCCAGGCACGATGATCAGCCCCCAGATGATCTTGCTCAGATGGGTTTGCACCCATTCCAGATTTCCAAACCAATAACCGGCCATACCCAGCCCGCCCACCCAGATCAGCGCCCCCAACAGGTTGAAAAAAGTGAATCTGGCCCGATCCATACGAGCCACCCCCGCGACAAAGGGGGCGAATGTGCGCACAAAGGGCATAAATCGCGCCAGGATGATGGTGATGCCGCCATAACGCACATAAAAGCGATGGGCCTGCTCAAAAGCTTCCCGGTTGAACCAGCGACCCTCCCACTGCCAGACCGCATCCCCCACCCGATGACCGATGTGGTAATTCACTTGATCGCCCAGCACCGCCGCCAACAACAAGACCGACAAAGCCACCGGCAGGCTCATATAACCGGCGCCGCATAAAGCGCCAGTGACGAACAGCAAAGAGTCGCCAGGCAAGAATGGCATGAGCACCAAGCCAGTCTCGACAAACACAATGGCAAACAACAGGGCGTAGACCCAAATGCCGTATTCGCGGACAAAGGCACCAATGTGGCGGTCCACATGCAGCACCAAATCGATCAACCATAAAATCCATTCCATGGCCGCCATTATCGCCATCGGGGGAAAGAACCCGGCGGCCCCAGTGATGCCCAGGGTCACCAAGGGTGAATAGAATGAGCGGGTGAACGCCCTGCCGCCCCCCCGCCCCATTGTTGAATTGCCAGATGAATTGGTCAGCCAAATCGCTGCCGGCGAGGTGGTCGAGCGCCCTGCCTCGGTGGTGCGCGAGTTGGTCGACAACGCCCTCGATGCCGGGGCCAGCCAAATTGTGGTTCGCCTGGTGGAGGGCGGTGTGCGCCTCATCAGCGTGGAAGACGACGGCGTGGGCATGGCACCGGGCGACCTGGGCATGGCCTTGCGTCGCCATGCCACCAGCAAAATTCGCAACCTGAATGACCTTGAATCGGTCGCCACCATGGGGTTTCGGGGCGAAGCACTGGCCGCCATCGCCTCGGTGTCTGAACTCAGCTTGTGCTCCCGCTCGGCCCAGGCCGAACACGCCACCGCACTAGATGCCCGCAGCGGAGAGATGCGACCCCAAGCCCGGGCCCGAGGCACCACCGTCGAAGTGCGTGAACTCTTCTACAGCACCCCGGCGCGCCGTCAATTCCTTAAAAGCACCCAGACCGAATTGGGACACTGTGTCGAGTCTGTGCGCCGCCATGCCCTGGCCCGATTCGATGTGGGCTTTGAAATCTGGCATGAAGGCAAATTGCTAGAACAGTGGCGCGCACAGACGGGGGCAGACGCCATCGACCGGCGCATGGCCGATGTGCTGGGCCCAGACTTTCTGAGCGAATCGATCGCCTTGGACACCACCTCGGGGGCGGTGCGCGTGCGCGGGCGAGCCGGTTTGCCAGACCATGCCCGATCGCGTGCCGACCACCAGTACGCCTATGTCAATGGCCGTTTTGTGCGCGACCGGGTCGTCATGCATGGGGTGCGCAGCGCCTATGAAGACGTGTTGCATGGTCAGCGCCAACCCGTCTATGTGGTCTACATCGACGTGGACCCGATGCGGGTGGATGTCAATGTCCACCCGACCAAGATCGAAGTCCGCTTCCGCGACAGCCGGGAAATTCATCAAGGTGTGCGCCATGCGATTGAGCAATCACTGGCTGTGCCCCGTACAGGCCAAACGGGCACTATGGCCAGCCCACCCCCGTTCACCAGCGAACGCCCCGAAAGCCCGCCTCCCTTCAAACCCAACTGGTCACAACAACGCATGCCCATGGGTGCGGCGCTCAATGAACTCAAGCAGCTTTGGGGCTCGCCACTCTCCACTGAGCCACGCTCACCCCTGACCACCCGGGCCAGCGACATGGGCAGTCTCACGCCGCCCCATTCAATGCCGCTGGCAGCCACCCCCCTGCCCGATGAGGACCAACCCTTGGGGCAAGCTTTGGCGCAATTGCATGGGGTGTATATCCTGGCGCAAAACCAACAGGGTTTGGTGCTGGTGGACATGCATGCCGCCCACGAGCGCATCGTCTATGAGCGGCTCAAACTAGGCGCGGCACAGCGCACGGGCAGCCAAACGCTGCTGGTGCCTGTGTCTTTGGCCGCCACCGAAAGCGAATGGGCCATGGCCCAGGAGCATCGCGACACCTTGCTCTCTTTGGGGCTGGACATTGCCCCTTTGGGCATGAAAAGCCTGGTCGTTCGCAGTGTGCCCAGCAGCCTGGCCGACAGCGACGTGTTGGCACTGGTGCGCGGGGTATTGGCCGAACTGGCCCAATGGCCGGCCAGCACGGTGGTCGAGCGGGCACACAACGAATTGCTGGCCACCATGGCCTGCCATGCTGCCGTGCGCGCCAACCGCAATCTGACGTTGGGCGAGATGAATGCCTTGCTGCGTCAGATGGAGGTGACTGAACGCGCCGACCAATGCAACCACGGGCGACCCACTTGGCGCATGCTGTCCATCAAAGAACTGGACGCGCTTTTCCTGCGGGGACGCTGATGGCCCTGCCCCCGTGTCTGGTGCTGACCGGCCCCACGGCCAGCGGCAAAACCGAGTCCTCGATGGCTTTGGCGCAACGCTGGCCGATTGAGATCATCAGCATGGATTCGGCCCTGGTCTACCGCGGCATGGACATCGGCACAGCCAAACCTTCCCTTGCAGAGCGGGCGGCAGTGCCCCACCATTTGATCGATCTGATCGACCCCGCCCAAAATTACAGTGCGGCCGACTTTGCCCGCGATGCCCGCGCCCTGATGGCACAGATCCGTTCACGGGGCCACTACCCGCTGCTGGTCGGCGGCACTTTGCTCTACCACAAGGCCCTCTTTGATGGCCTGGACGAATTGCCCCCTGCACAGCCCGAATTGAGGGTGCAAATTGAAGAAGAGGCCCGGCGATCGGGTTGGCCGGCCCTGCATGCCCAATTGGCTCTGGTCGACCCGGACACCGCCCGCCGACTGGCCCCCCGCGACGCCCAGCGCATCGGGCGTGCGCTGGAAGTCTGGCGCCACACCCAACGTCCCATATCCTCGTTTTTTAGTCCCAAACCAGCGCAGCCAGAGACACCCTCAGCCCCCATCATCAGCTTGGAGCCAGCCCAGCGGTCTTGGCTGCACCAGCGCATCGCCCTGCGCTTTGACCAAATGTTGGCACATGGCCTGGTCGATGAAGTCCGCCGACTGCGTGCGCGCGGTGACCTGAACCCCGATTTGCCCGCCATGCGCTGTGTGGGCTATCGCCAAACCTGGGAAGCCCTGGATGAGGCCGAACGCACTGGCCAGAGCCTGCATGGCGAACCGCTGGCTTTATTGCGTGAAAGGGGCATTGCAGCCACTCGCCAATTGGCCAAGCGCCAACTCACCTGGCTGCGAGGATTGACCAACCGCCATGTGGTCGCCTGCGATCAGGCCGACCGGACACAACGGGTGTTGACGCTGGCCGCGCAGGTCTGGCCCCAAGCCTGAGGGATGGGCATGCAGATCGCCGGCATTGGTGTCATTGACCACGACGAGGCGCTATGGGTCTTGGACAAGCCCGCCGGGATGCTGAGCGCCCCGGGGCGCGGCCCCGACAAACAAGACAGCCTGTTGACCCGTATGCAGTCGCATGACCCCGGGGCCTTGCAGGTGCACCGCCTCGATCAGGCCACCTCCGGCCTGATGCTGATGGCCCGCAGCCCCGAGATTCAGCGTCGCCTGCAAGCGGCCTTCGCCCAGCGCGCCACCCTCAAAATCTATCTGGCCGTGGTGGCCGGGGTGCCCGATGTGGGCGACGACTGGCAGTGGATTGATGCCCCCATTGCCCTGCACTGGCCTGACCGGCCACGCCATCATGTGGGACAAGGCGGCAAAGCCAGCCAGACCGCCTGGCAGGTGCTGGCGTGCGACCCTGCGGCTGGCCGCAGCCTGCTGGCGTTGCGACCCATCACCGGTCGCAGCCACCAGTTGCGGGTACATCTGGCGTGGCTGAACCTGCCCATCGAAGGCGATGCCCTGTATGCACCCCCTTCCATCGCCCAGAGGGCCACCCGACTCGGCTTGCACGCCTGGCGATTGGGACTAAAACACCCCATGACAGAAGACTCTCGGCTTTGGCAGAGCCCCCTGCCTGACGCGTTCCTGTCTGGCTTTTGTCAGCAGACTGTAGCCCAGCGGTTGCACAATCTAACCATTCCATTCCAAACAGGAGACTGAAATGCGTGAAGTCGTCGTCGTCAGCGGTGTGCGCACCGCCATCGGTACTTATGGCGGTAGCCTGAAAGACATACCCCCTACCGAGCTCGCCGCCCTGGTGGTGCGTGAATCGCTCAGCCGCGCCAAAGTAGAAGGCAAAGATGTGGGCCATGTGGTGTTTGGCCATGTGGTCAACACAGAGCCCAAAGACATGTACCTGTCGCGTGTGGCAGCCATCAACGGGGGCTGCGCCGAGGGTACGCCCGCCTTCAACGTCAACCGCCTGTGCGGTTCGGGCCTGCAAGCCATCGTGAGCGCCAGCCAGTCGATTTTGCTGGGTGACTGCGACATCGCCATCGG
This sequence comes from Pseudomonadota bacterium, assembly GCA_041158965.1. GTDB lineage: Bacteria > Pseudomonadota > Gammaproteobacteria > Burkholderiales > Burkholderiaceae_C > Limnohabitans. Next base: position 9,907 of record JBEBAJ010000043.1, read on the forward strand.
TGCAGGGGCCGAGAACATGAGCCGGGGCCCTTATGCCAACCTGAGCCAGCGATGGGGCTCGCGCATGGGCGACGCCAAGGTGGTTGACATGATGGTCGGCGCTTTGCATGACCCGTTCCACACCATCCACATGGGTGTGACCGCAGAAAACGTGGCGGCCAAATTCGGCATCACCCGAGAAATGCAAGACGCCCTGGCCGTTGAAAGCCACAACCGGGCTGAGCGCGCCACCGCCGAAGGCCGCTTCAAAGACCAGATCGTGCCAGTGATGCTCAAGAGCAAAAAGGGCGAAGTGGCCTATGCCACCGACGAGCATTTCCGGGCCGGTGCCAAGATGGACGACTTCTCCAAGCTCAAGCCAGTCTTCATCAAGGAAAACGGCACCGTGACCGCTGGCAACGCTTCGGGCATCAATGACGCGGCAGCCGCTGTCGTACTCATGGAAGGCAAAGCCGCGCAAGCCCGTGGACTGAAGCCTCTGGCCCGACTGGTGGGTTATGCCCACACCGGCCTGGACCCCAAGATCATGGGTGTGGGTCCCATTTCAGCCACGCAAGCCGTGCTCAAAAAGACCGGCCTGTCGGTGAACGATCTCGATGTGATCGAAGCCAATGAGGCCTTTGCCGCCCAAGCCTGCGCCGTCACCCGTGAATTGGGCCTTGACCCGGCCAAGGTCAACCCCAACGGCTCAGGCATCTCTTTGGGCCACCCCATCGGTGCCACCGGGGCCCTCATCACTGTCAAGGCGCTGTACGAACTGGAACGCATCAAGGGCAAATACGCCCTGGTGACCATGTGCATCGGCGGCGGCCAAGGCATCGCCGCCATTTTTGAGCGCCTCTAAACCAGCATCGCCCCAAACTGGCCGGGCGACGGCCCGAGGCCCAAGCGCCTCAGGCCGCCAGCGCCTGTGCTGGCGTCGTTTGACCTGACAAGCCCAGCTCCTGCGCCAAAAGCTCGTAAGAGCGGCGCTGGGCCGCAGGGTCGTGGGTCCAGGTGATCACGGCCAACTCATCCACCTCCAGGCGCTGGGCCAATTCCTTCAATCGGGCGGCAACTTGGGGCGCGCTGCCCACCAGCGCATTGGCTTTCAGACGGGCCCAAACGATCTCTTCGGCAGGGTTGAGTTCGCGTGCCGCCGCTTCTTCCGGCGGCAGCAAGGGGCCCAGGCGTCCCACCTCGCGGTCTGTGCGCCAACGCGCCCGGCTCTGGAACAAGTGCCAGGCCTCTTCTTCGGTGTCTGCCGCCAGCGCCCACACGCACACCACCGCCTCGGGTCGGCTGCGCGCCACACTGGACTGGAAACCATCGCGGTAAATCTTCAGGGCCTGCTCAGCCCCGCGCCCGTCGGTGATGAAATAGGCAAAAGCGTAAGGCAAGCCCAAATGAGCGGCCAATTGCGCCCCATAGTCCGAACTACCCAGCATCCAGACATCGGGTTGGGTCTCCCCTGCCGGACAGGCCCAGACCCCGTGGCCGGGATGGCCTTGGGGCGGTGTGCCGCCAGAAACCCAGGTGTAGAGGTCTATGACTTGCTGCGGAAAATTTTCTGAGGCGTAGCGATCTGGGTTGAGCAACTGTGCGGTACGGCCATCACTGCCCGGCGCGCGACCCACCCCCAAATCGATGCGTCCTGGGGCCAAAGCGTCCAGCACACGGAATTGCTCGGCCACCTTCAGCGCCGAATAATGAGGCAGCATCACACCGGCACTGCCCAAGCGGATGCGTTGCGTGCGCATCGCCAAAGCGGCCATCAGCACTTCGGGGGCGGTTCCCACGATGCTGGGGTGACTGTGGTGTTCACTGACCCAGAAACGGTGGTACCCCAGGCTTTCGGCCAAGGTGGCCAAGGCCAGGGTTTGGGTCAGGGCCTGGGCCTGGGTGCGACCCGCCGCGGCAACCGATTGGTCAAGTATCGACAACTTCATGCGTTTTCCGCTTCCTGCAAGGTGCGCCACATGACTTTACCGCTGCCGCTCTTGGGCAAGGCGTCCACAAACTGGACCACACGTGGCGCTTTGTACACCGCCATATTGTCGCGGCACCAGTCGATGATGTCTTGCTCGCTGACCCGCCCTTGCTGTCCCGCGCGCAACACCACCACCGCCTTGACCGATTCGCCCCGATAGTCGTCGCGGGTGGCGATCACGCAGGCCTCCTGGATCGCCGGATGCCTGAACATCAGCGATTCGACCTCGGCTGGCCAGACCTTGAAACCGCTGGCATTGATCATGCGCTTGAGGCGATCGGTCATGAAAAAGTAGCCCTCTTCATCCACCCGACCCATGTCCCCAGAGCGAAAATAACGCTCGCCATGCAGCTCGATGAAAGCAGCGGCGGTCGCATCGGGCCGCTTCCAGTAGCCCTCAAACACCATCGGCCCCCTGATGACGATTTCCCCGCTCTCGCCCGTAGGCACTTCTTGCAAAGTGTCCGGGTTGATCACCCTGGCGTCCGCACTGATATAGGGCACGCCCAAGCATTGCTGCTTGGGTCGGTCAGGCGGGTTGCTGTGCGAAGGTGCAGCGGTCTCGGTCAGACCGTAGCCTTCGACATAGCGCAATCCGTACAGGTCAAACAGCCTTTGTGCCACGGCCTGCGGCATGCCGGCACCGCCGCCCCCGATGTACTGCAGGCTGCTCAAGTCAAACCGGTCGAAGTTCGGGCTGCCCAAGAGATCAATCACCATGGTCGGGATATTGGTCCACTGGGTCACACCGTGGCGGGAAATCAGTTGCCCAGCCAACTCGCGATCCCACCTCGGCATGATGACCATGGTTGCCCCCAGATACATGCTGGTGTGCAATAGCACCACGATGCCAGTGATGTGGAACATGGGCACCACCGCCAGGGTGATGCTCTCCGACGAGCCTGTGCCCCACAACGCCCCGGCCATGACGTTGTGCATGATGGTGCGATGCGGGTGTATACAGCCCTTGGGAAGCCCGGTGGTGCCACTGGTATAGGGCAACAAAGCCATGTCGTCACGCCCCACCACATGGGGGAGCGGCAGCGCAGTACAAGCCAGCGCATCGTCCCAAGCCACCACTTGGGCACCCGTCACCTCGGGGCGTTCAGGCCGGGCCAACAGCCAGGGGGCCCAGCCCTCAGGCCATGTTTCGGCCTGATTGGGGTCAAAGGCATCGGTGTAATAGGTGACGATGAGGTGGGTCAAACCAGATCCGGCGGGCAGGCCGTTGCTGGCTTGCGCCATCGCGGCGGCCAGGTCGGAGGACACAATGGCCACCCGTGCATCGGGGTCGGTGATGTAGTGCTTGAGTTCTTCGGCGCGGTTCATGGGGTTGACCGGCACCACCACCGCATTGGCGCGCAAGATGGCGAAATGCGCCACCACCAGTTGCGGACAATTTTGCATGTCCAACACCACCCAGGGCCAACACTTGCCGGTCAAGCTCTGCATAAGTGGTTGAGCGTCCCAGGAATTCCAAGGCCACCTTGTCCGGGAAACGCCGCGCGGAAATGGACAGGTTTTCCCACAGCGAGGTGGCGGGAACACGCAGAGCATGCGGCACCCTCGTCGGCCAGTGTTGGTGATGTGGTCTCATGGTCGCTCCTGGCCAATAGCCTAACCCAAGCCCACGCCAGCCCCGATTGGGGTCTGCCCTGTGGTGTGCCCGAAGCGGGCCACAAAATCAGTGCATGGGCGTGCGCTGCTGCAACATCTCGTAGGCTTCGAGATAGCCGCGCAGCCATGACCAATCGACGGGTTTGCGCGCGCCATGAACCCGGGCGCCTTGGGAAGGTGTGAGCAGATCTTCAGGCAAGCGCGATGAAGACAAGGACAGCACCGTCATGGTCCGAAAATCGGCATGCGAATGGACATGGCGAATGAACTGCATGGCATCCCCTTGTGGCATCTTCTGGTCGATCACCAGCAGGCCGGGGCGCAGGTGCTGCAAACCCATCATCGCCTCGACCATATTGTCGAACCAGTCGATTTGTAATTTGATGCCCCAACGGGCCAGGGTTTGGGCCAATTTTTGACGCTGTGACCCGCTTTCCTGAACCCAGGCGATGCGCTCATTTCCCGCAGAACCCAAAGCCTGCGAATGATTGCGCCGCTGGTACTCTTGCACCGAGGCCAAAGAAATGCGGCGATGCCCCCCCCGGGTCTTCCAGGCCTGCAATTCCTGTCGCTCGACCAAAGACTGAATGGTGCCGACCGACAGGCCCAGCATGCGTGCCACCTCGGTGGTGCCGCAAAATTGTCCAGGGGGCGGGGTCTGAATCGCTTGGGGGGTACTCATGGGCTTCCTTTCTTTGGTATTTAAAACAATTAAGACATTGTCTATAAATAATACCAAATAACGCATAAATTTGCAAATTGATTTCTTTAGGATGTACCTCTACCTCACCCACCCAGCCAAGCATCCGCACTTGGGTCACAATGCCTAGGGAAGCTCTGCAAGATGAATGACCGTCGCCACAACCACACCCTGACCGCCCTCGCAGGTTTGAGCGTGGGTCATTTCACCCACCCCCAGCGCCCGACGGGTTGCTCCGTGGTGCTGTGTCCGCAGGGCGCGGTGGCCGGGGTGGACGTGCGCGGTGCGGCACCGGGCACGCGCGAAACCGACCTGCTGGCCCCGGGCCACACCGTCCCCCATGTCCACGCCCTGCTGTTGTCGGGGGGCAGTGCCTATGGGCTGGATGCGGCCAGCGGCGTGATGCACTGGCTCGAGGCGCATGGCCATGGTTTGCGGGTGGGCCCGGCCTTGGTGCCCATCGTGCCGGCGGCAGTGGTCTTTGACCTGGGTGTGGGTGATGCCGCCATAAGGCCAGACGCTTGGGCGGGTCACGCCGCCTGCGAGGCGGCCAGCACTGCGCCCGTGGCGCAAGGCAATGTGGGTGCCGGGGCAGGGGCCACGGTGGGCAAGATTTTTGGGCCTGAGGTGGCCATGAAAGGCGGTCTGGGCAGCGCCTTGGTGCAGGTGGGGCCTTGGCAGGTCGCGGCGCTGGTGGTGTGCAACGCACTGGGCGACGTGGTCGATCCTGCCACAAGCCGCTTGCTGGCAGGAGCCAGAACCGATGCCCATTCGTTGGAGTTGCGCGACAGCACACGCGCCATGTTGGCTGCAGAGCCCATGGGGGCACCGGTGGTGGGGGCCAACACCAGCATCGGCGTGGTCGCCACCAACGCCCGGTTGGACAAAGCCCAGGCCCAGCGCTTGGCCGTGGCCGGTCACGATGGGCTGGCGCGGGCGATACGCCCGGTGCACACCCCGATGGACGGCGACACCCTGTTTGGCCTGGCCACAGGCCAGTTAGAGCCCATGCCCGACCCCATGCTGCTGTGCACCATGGCCGCCGAAGCGGTGGCTCAAGCCACGGTGCGGGCGGTACTAGAGGCCAGCAGCCTGAGCCATGGCGGGCGCTGGTGGCCTGCCGCACGCGACTTGGCCTGACGGCCCTGCGCTGCCCTTACTTGAGCGCCTTGAAGCGCACGCGATGGGGCTTGGCCCCCTCTTCGCCCAGTCGCTTCTTTTTGTCGGCTTCGTATTCCTGATAGTTGCCGTCAAAGAACACCCATTGGCTGTCGCCTTCACACGCCAGAATATGGGTGGCAATGCGGTCCAGGAACCAGCGGTCGTGGCTGATGACCATGACCGAGCCGGCAAATTCAAGCAAGGCGTCTTCGAGTGCGCGCAAGGTTTCCACATCGAGGTCGTTCGAGGGTTCGTCGAGCAGCAGCACATTGCCACCCTTGATCAGCGTCTTGGCCAAGTGCAAGCGGCCCCGCTCACCGCCCGACAGCATGCCCACTTTCTTTTGCTGATCGCCACCGTTGAAGTTGAAGCGC
>JBEBAJ010000044.1:0-16152 GCA_041158965.1 Pseudomonadota bacterium
TGCGGCCCCGGTTGGCCGGCAATTCAAGCGTGCGCACGAAACGCACCTCGCCCTGGCGCTGGAAGAAATCGTTTTCGATCAACTGCACATAAGCGGCGCGCCCGACCAGGCCCATGAAGCCCAAGGCAATGCAAGCGACCACAAACTGACTGCGCCACACTGGCGTTTTGCTGGCCAACAAGGGGCTGGAGGTGAATTGAACCGAGCGTCTCATGGCCGCTGGCCCTCGCTGGGCTGGGCCGCTTTGGCCCGGTCTGTTTTGGGCTGGTCCGCTTTGGGCTGAGCGGGTTCGGCGACATAGACCGTGATGTTCGGGGTGATGGTGCGCATGCCCAACTGCTCACGCGCCAGTTTCTCGACGCGCAGTGGCGTGGCCTGGGTGCGGGCTTCCAGATCGAGCCGATCGCGCTCGATCTCTAACCTTCGGCCATCGGCGTTGGCGCGCTCGATCTCGGTGGTGAGTTTGCGCGACTCGTACTGGGTGCGCACCAAAAACATGGCGGTGCCCAAGATGGACAGCAACAAAAAGAGATGGACCCGGGTCATGCCGGTTCTCCTGTGCGCCGGGCCACCCGCAATATGGCGCTGCGCGAGCGCGGGTTGCGCGCCACTTCATCGGCGTCGGGGCGTATGCGCCCCAGGGCCTGCAACAACAAGGGGCGGCCTGCGGCCCAGGGGGCGCGTCGATCCACTTCCTCGCGCGAGTGCCGCGCGATGAATTGTTTGACGATGCGGTCTTCCAGCGAATGGAAACTGATCACCGCGAGCCGCCCACCGGGTTGCGCATTGATGAAAATCCGAAAAGCCTGAAATGTCCGCGTTGCAGGGTCCTGGCCCGGCTCGCGGGTTTTGACCGCGCCAGCCACGAGTTGGGCCAATTCAGCGGTGCCTGCAGGAACGCCCCGTTCCTGTCGGCGAGCCACAATCGCCTTTGCAATTTGTGCAGCAAACCGTTCTTCGCCGTATTCACGAATCACCTCTGCAATCTGGGCCTGATCGGCCTGTTCGAGCCATTGCCGCACCGAGGCCCCGCGCGTGGGGTCCATGCGCATGTCCAAGCGGCCGTCGTGGCGAAACGAAAAACCCCGCTCGGGGTTGTCGATTTGGGGTGAACTGACCCCCAGATCGAGCAAGATGCCCGCCACAGAGGCGGGTGCCAACTCGGCCATGGCCGAGAAGCCCTGATGTCGGATGTCCAAACGGGGGTCTTGCAGCGCCTGCGCCGCTTGCACCGCCTGCGGGTCTTTGTCGAATGCAATCAATCGCCCCTGTGCCGACAAGGCAGACAGGATGAGGCGACTGTGACCGCCGCGACCGAAAGTGCCATCGACATAGGTCTGATCGGGCGCAATGTCCAAAGCCTGGACGGCCTGATTCAATAAGACCGTGGTGTGTTGCCATGTGTCGTCCACGCATGTGCTTTCAGAACGTGAATTCCTTGAACACATCGGGCATCTCGCCCTGCATGGCTTGTGCTTCTTGCGCCTCGTAAGTGGCCTTGTCCCACAACTCGAAGTGCGCCCCCATTCCCAGCAAAATGGTGTCTTTGCCAATGCCCGCAGCCGAGCGCAATTCCGGAGAGATCAGCACTCGGCCCGTGCCATCCATTTCGACATCCATGGCATTGCCCAGGAAGATGCGCTTCCACCACTGCGCGCTCATGGGCAAGGCGGCGATGCGTGCGCGGAACTGCTCCCACTCGGGCCGAGGGAAGACCATCAGACAACCATGCGGGTGACGGGTGATGGTCAGTTGTCCTGACGCAATGGCGCTGAGCACCTCGCGGTGGCGCGTAGGCACAGACAAACGCCCTTTGGCGTCCAGACTGAGCGAAGATGCACCCTGAAACAAGACCTATCCCCTTTTGATCGACACAGAACGGCAAATAGCTTGGAGAAATCACTTCCCACCACTTTTTTGCACTTTTTTGCACTGTATCAGGATTTTCCATTCTGACAAGGGGGCAAGAAGATATTTTTCCAATGAAATCAAAGACTTAGACCCGTCACACGGAGATAATTTTAAGAAAAAATATGAGCAAAATGAAGCACTTAGCGCAAGGTCATCATGTGACGCTTCAATAGAAAAGTGCCAGGCGCCGGGCGAAAAAAAAGCCCATCCGATCGGATGAGCTGGCCCCAAGGGGGTGCTGGGGAGGCCGTCACTCAGTCGCCAAACATTTTTTGTTTCAACTCGCGGCGTTGCTGGGCTTCGAGGGACAAGGTGGCGGTGGGGCGGGCCAGCAAACGGGCCACACCGATGGGTTCGCCGGTTTCATCGCAATAGCCATAGTCGCCCATGTCGATGCGCTGGATGGATTGCTCGATTTTTTTCAGCAGTTTGCGCTCGCGGTCACGGGTGCGCAATTCTAGGGCGTGTTCTTCTTCGATGGTGGCTCGATCGGCCGGGTCAGGGACGATGACGGTGTCTTCGCGCAAGTGCTCTGTGGTCTCGCCCGCATTGGCCAGGATGTCGCGCTTGAGAGCGATGAGTTTGAGGCGGAAAAAAGACATTTGGGTGTCGTTCATGTACTCGGCATCGGACATGGCCAACACTTCTGCATCGGTCAATTGCTCGACTGGTTTGTTCTTCCAGTTATTGGCCAATTTCGGGTCTTTTTTGGGAATGATGGGAACTAAGGCGGGCATACGAACTTGTTGATCCGGGCCGAAGCTGGCTTTGGCCGGGTTTGAAAATGGGATCGCGCTGGGCGGAGGCGGAACGCCTGCTGCCGCTTTGGCGGCACGACCGGTGAATTTGCGGGCCTGATCGTTGACAGGCGCTGTCGGTGCAATCGGCGGTGTGACGCTGGGCGGTGCGGCTTTGGCGGGCGCCGCCGCTTTGACGGGCTTGGCTGCAGGTTTGGCCGCTTGAGGAGCGGGCTTGGCTACAGGCTTCGCTGCCTTCGCAGCGGGTTGGGTGACTTTGGCTACAGGCTTGACGGCAGGTTTTGCGGCTTTTGCTGCGGGCTTGGCGGCTTTTGCTGCGGGCTTGGCGGCTTTTGCTGCGGGCTTGGCTGCTTTTGCTGAGGGCTTGCTCGCCTTCGATGCAGGCTTGCTGGGCTTGCTGGGCTTGACTGGGGGCTTGGCGGCTTTGGCCACAGGCTTGCTCGCCTTCGCTGCGGGCTTGAATTTGGATGAAGAAGGGGCCGTCTTACCAGCAGGTTTGGCTGCGGTTTTGGATTTTGGGCTGGCTTTCACGTGCGGTCTCCTCACGTTTCTGGCGCTTCACCCCTGGGGGGAAGCAAAATTCATTGGCGAACCAATGACGAGTGGCGCGCGGATTTTACTCAGATCAGGCATTGATCCAAGCCCTGCAAAAAAATATCTTTGGGCAATTCAATGCCAATGAACACCATTTTGCTCATGCGCGGCTCTGAAGGCGCCCATTCGGGGCCCAAATCGCTGCCCATGAGCTGGTGCACCCCCTGGAAAATGACCTTTCGGTCAGTTCCTTTCATGTTCAACACGCCCTTGTAGCGCAGCATGCGCGGGCCGTAGATGTTGACCATGGCGCCCAAAAAGTCTTCCAGCTTGGCCGGGTCAAAGGCACGGGTGGCCTTGAACACAAAGCTTTTGACGTCGTCATCGTGATGGTGGTGGTGGCCATGGCCGTGCTGGTGAGAGGGGTGGTCACAGTGCTCGCCGTGCTCGTGGTCATGGTCATGGACGTGCTGGTGCGAGGGGTGATCGCAGTGCTCGCCGTGCTTGTGGTCATGACCGTGCCCATCGTCGGAGAGAAAGTCGGGGTCGATGTCGAGTTTGGCATTGAGGTTGAAACCGCGCAGGTCAAACACCTCGGCAATGGAGACGTCTCCAAAGTGCACCGACCTTTGGGGGGCGCGCGGGTTCATGTGCTTGAGCCGGTGTTGCAGGGCATCGAGCTCGGCGTGGCTGACCAAGTCGGCCTTACTGATGAAAATCTGGTCGGCAAAACCCACCTGACGGCGCGCTTCCTGGCGGTCGTTGAGTTGCTGTGCCGAGTGCTTGGCATCGACCAGCGTGAGGATGGAGTCGAGCAGAAAACTCTCGGCGATTTCATCGTCCATGAAGAAGGTTTGCGCCACCGGACCCGGGTCGGCCAAGCCAGTGGTCTCGATGACGACTCGGTCAAAGTCCAATTCACCCTTGCGCTTTTTGGCGGCGAGGTCTTGGAGGGTGGTGCGCAAATCTTCGCGGATGGTGCAACACACGCAGCCATTGCTCATCTGGATGATTTGCTCTTTGGTCTCGGTGACCAGGATGTCGTTGTCGATGTTCTCTTCGCCGAACTCGTTTTCGATGACGGCGATCTTTTGGCCATGGGCCTCGGACAGAACACGCTTGAGCAAGGTGGTCTTGCCCGAGCCCAAAAAACCGGTGAGGATGGTGGCAGGTATCAGCATGTGGTCATTGTAGGCGGGCATTGACAGGGGCGTTGAGTGGGGGGGCATGTACCGGGGCGGGCGGGTTTGGGGTCTGTGGAGACCCCATGGGTCAGGCCGGCGGTGCCGCTGATTGAGGGGCAGAAGTGTATTTTTTTGAAACTTAAAATATTCATCGTATCATTAAAAATATCACCATATAATTGAATTAAACTTGGCGTGGCATGGTGCGCGCTTGACCCGTGACAGACCTGTGAGGTTTTATGACAAACCACCCACTTGAATCAAGCAGCGATGCAAACCCTTGTCGCAAGGGCAAGGACAGCGACACGCTGGTCCAGTCTGCCATTCCGACAGAGCCACTGGGCTTGAAGCGCCGACATTTCATGGGCACGGCGTTGGCGCTGGATGCTGCCGCACTGCTGGCCGCATGTGGCGGTGGCGGTGGCGGTGGCGGTGGGGGTGGGGAGGCAGGTTCAGGCAGTGGCTCTGGATCTGGCAGTGGTTCTGCAAGTGGTTCAGTCAGCAGCTCTGCAAGTGTTTCTGGAAGCAGTTCTGGCAGTGGTTCCACAGGTAGCTCTGCCGGTAGTTCGGCCAGTGGTTCTGGCAGCGGGAGTGCTGCATCCACCCTGTGGGTGGTGAGCACTTGGGCGGGGACTGGCACGGCCTCATTTACCGATGGCACGGGAAATACAGCGGCATTTAACACCCCCTATGGGATTGCCGTGGACCGCAGTGGCCAAGTGTATGTGGCAGATCAGAACAACCACCGCATACGCAAAATCACCCCGGCGGGGGAGGTCAGCACCTTGGCAGGAACGGGGTCTGCTGGGTCTGCGGATGGCACAGGGGCAACTGCAACATTCGACTCTCCCCATGGGGTAGCCGTGGACCAAAGCGGCAATGTGTATGTGGCCGATAGCTACAACCACAGCATTCGAATCATCAGCACGGAGGGATTGGTCAGTACATTGGCCGGAGTGGGTGGCGCATTCGGTACTTTGAACGGCACGGGAGGAACCGCGAAATTTTTCTACCCTTACGGCGTTGCCGTGGACACCAGCGGCACTGTGTATGTGGCCGAATACGGGAACCACCTGATCCGCCAGATCAGCCCTTCCGGTGTGGTCACTAATCTGGCAGGCGTCGGGGGCACAGGAGGCGCTGTGAATGGCACAGGGGGAACAGCGAGGTTCAATAACCCTTCAGGCATCGCCCTGGACACCAGCGGCAATGTGTATGTGGCAGATATCGGCAATCACCTGATTCGCAAGATCAGTGCGGCAGGCGTGGTCAGCAGTTTCGCCGGTATATGGGGGGCTGTGGGTCATGTGAACGGCACGGCTGGAACGGCGAGATTTGACAACCCTTCAGGCGTTGCCATAGACACCAGCGGCCATGTGTATGTGGCAGATACCTACAGCCACCTGATCAGAAAGATTAGCCCTGAGGGTGTGGTCAGCACCCTGGCAGGCAATGGGGCCACAGGAACCATTGTCAATGGCACAGCTGCAACAGCGACTTTTTCCAGCCCCACTGGCGTCGCAATTGACATCAGCGGCAGTTTGTATGTGGCAGATACCAACACCCATCAAATCCGGAAAATCACCCCGGTCTAAACCCAGGAGGCCATATGACCAACGACCGCCCCGAATCAAGCCCCGACAGCCCCATGAACACCCCGGCTTCGACAGAACATTCCACCGAGCCACTGGGCTTGAAGCGCCGACACTTTATGGGCACGGCGTTGGCGCTGGATGCTGCCGCACTGCTGGCCGCTTGCGGCGGTGGGGGTGGTGGGGGTGACTCGGGCAACACCAGCGGCAGCAGCTCGGGCAGTAGTTCTGCCAGCAGCTCAGCCAGCAGCTCAGCCAGCAGCTCAGCCAGCGGTTCGGGCAGCGCCAGTGCGGCACCTACCCAGTGGGTGGTGAGCACTTGGGCGGGGAATGGCACGGCCTCATTTACCGATGGCACGGGAAGTACTGCGGTATTTAATTCCCCCTATGGGATTGCCATGGACCGCAATGGCCATTTGTATGTGGGAGATTACAACAACCAACGCATACGCAAAATCACCCCTGAGGGGGTGGTCAGTACCTTGGCAGGCTCGGGAGGCACGGGTTTTAACGATGGCACAGGCGGGTCAGCGACTTTCCACTTTCCCTCTGCGGTCGCGCTGGACAGCAGCGGCAATGTGTACGTGGCTGATTACAACAACCACCTGATCCGCAAGGTCAGCCCTGCGGGTGTGGTCACCAGGCTGGCTGGGGCGGGGACATACGGCAATGTGAATGGCTCGGGCGCAACGGCGAAATTTGACTCCCCTTATGGCGTGGCTGTCGACACCAGCGGCAATGCGTATGTGGCCGATGAAAGCAATCACCAGATCCGGAAGATCACTCCTGAGGGCATGGTCAGCACGCTGGCCGGGACGGGGACGGCAGGTTTTGAGGATGGCACGGGAATATCCGCAAAATTCAACTATCCATCTGGCGTCGCATTGGACACCAACGGCAATTTGTATGTGGCAGATGCCAGCAACAACCGCATTAGAAAAATCACTCAGGCGGGCGTGGTCAGTACCCTGGCGGGCATGGGCAGCTCTGGCGCTGTGAATGGCGCGGGTGTGACGGCAACCTTTGGCAACCCATCTGGTGTGGCCCTGGACAACAATGGCAATGTGTATGTGGCTGATTACAACAACCATCTGATACGCATGATCAGCCCTGCGGGCGTGGTCAGCACCTTGGCCGGGGTGGAATTGGTGGGCCATTTGGATGGTTTAGGCGTCACAGCGAAATTTAACCACCCTTCAGGCGTTGCTTTGGACACCAGCGGCAATGTGTATGTGGCAGATAGCAACAACAACCGCATTAGGAAAATCACGCCGATCTTCTAACTCGGGACAATCCCATGTTTTAAAAAAAGGTCAAGCCTCATTCTCTCCATATGAAAGGGGCTGGGCCACGAATTCATCCATTGGGGTCTGACCCCGGTTTCTGTGCGAAACCTTATTTCTTGACGATGACGAGGCCCTTGAGGTATTCGCCCTCAGGGAATTGGATGGTCATGGGGTGGTCTGGTGCGCCTTGCATGCGCTCGCTGATGTAGCCGTCCACCCCGGCGTCGGTGCCAGCCGAGGCCACGATTTTGTGGAATAGCTCGGCGCCGATGCCCCCTGAGCAACTGTAGGTGAAGAGGACGCCACCGGGTTCGAGAATTTTGAAGGCCAGCCGGTTGATGTCTTTGTAGGCGCGTGCGGCGCGATCGGCGTGTGCGGCGGTGGGGGCGAATTTGGGTGGGTCGAGCACGATGGCGTCGAAAGTGCGCCCTTCTTGGTGGAATTGGCGCAAACTCTGGTTGACGTCGGCGTCCATGAAATCGGCCTGCGGGTCTTCAAAGCCATTGAGGCGGACATGCTCGCGGGCGCGCTCTATGGCCGGGCCGGATGAGTCGATGGAGGTCACCGTACCGCCCTGCCCCAGCGAGCCCCCGGCCCGCATGCCTTGCAAAGCCGCAACGGTAAAGCCGCCGGTGTAGCAATAGCAGTTGAGCACCCGCATGAAGCCGAGGCGGCGGGCGTATTGCGCAAATTTGTGGCGGCTGTCTCGCTGGTCGAGGTAGAAGCCGGTTTTGTGGCCTTGTGCCACATCGACGCTGAGCTGCCAGTCGTGTTCACGCAGTTTGACCAGGGTGTGGCCGTCGTCGCCCGGGCCTTGCCGCAGCCAGCCGCTGACCGGCTCCAAGCCTTCGAGTTTGCGCACCCCTGAGTCGCTGCGCTCGTACAGGCGCGTGGTGGCGGTGAGCTCAAGGAGCAAATCAGCCAATGTGTCCTTCCAACGCTCGGTGCCACTGGAGAGGAATTGGGCCGACAGGGTGTCGCCATATCGGTCAACAATCAAACCCGGCAGGCCATCGGCCTCGCCATGCACCAGACGCACGCCGTCGCTTTGTATGTCAAAACGCTGTCGGGCGGCGATGGCGCTTTGCAAGGTCTGGCGAAAAAAATCGGCATCGATGCGCTGATCGGGGTCAAAGCTCCAGATGCGGGCTTTGATGCGCGAGCTGGGGCTGTATGCCGCCCAGCCGAGGAACTGGCCGCTGTCCGATTCGACCCGAACCGTCTCGCCGGGGTCGCCGCCCCCTTTGGCAATGGCGCTGTCGTAAATCCAGGGATGGCGGCGCAGCGCCGAGCGTTCTTTGCCGGGCTTGAGTCGGATGGTTTTCATGCGCCGATTGTCCCCGATCGGGCACTTATTTGCGGCGGGCCCGGGGATGAGCGGCGTCGTAGGCTTTGGCCAGATGCTGAAAATCGAGCCGGGTGTAGACCTGGGTGGTGGTGATCTGGGCATGGCCCAGGAGCTCCTGGACCGCACGCAGGTCGCCGCTGGACTGCAAGAGGTGGCTGGCAAAGGAGTGGCGCAGCATGTGCGGATGAACCGCCACATCGAGCCCGGCTTGCAGGGCCCGACGGCGCAAGCGCCCCCAGACGGAGGCGGTTGTCAGGCGCGTGCCGCCCCAGCCGATGAACAAGGCCTCGGGGGCGGGTGCGTGGGGTGCCAGCCCCTGTTCACGACAAGCGAGCCACTCGCGCATCGCACGCACACTGGCCTGACCCATGGGCACGCTGCGTCGTTTGGAACCTTTGCCCGAGACATGGGCGATGGCGTCTTGCAAATCGAGCCAACCCCGCGCTTGTGCACTGCCGTTGACATCGAGCCCCACCAATTCACCGACCCGCAGGCCACTGCCGTACATCAGTTCGGCCATGGCGGCATCGCGCACATCGAGCCAACGGGCCTTGTCGCTGTCGGCATGGCTGGTGCGATGTTCGGCCAAGCGCACGGCCTCATCGACCGACAAGGCTTTGGGCAGGGGCTTGGAGGCTTTGGGGGGGCGTACCCCCAGCAAGGGGTTGGCGCCCAACAGGCCCTCACGCAGCGCCCAGATGTAAAAGCCCCGCCAGCCCGACAAAATCAGTGCGATGCCCCGGGGGCTGCGCCCGCCCTGATTCATGCGGGCCAGCCAGGCGCGCACATGGTGGGGCTGTGCGGCCAGCAGGTCTATGCCGGCCTCGGTGCAATGGGCTTGAAGCTTGATGAGGTCTTGCCGGTAGAGCTCGCAGGTGCGTGCGGCCAGACGCTTTTCAAAGCGCACATGGTCGAGATAGCGTTGCGCTGCGGGATGAAGAGGGGCCAGGGGGCTGTCGGTGTTCATCCGTTGCAGGCTTTGTGGAATGCCCCTCAGGCGTGGCCAGACAAGCGGGTGAGGGCGGCGGCGGCCAAGGTCCCGATGCGTTCAAGCAAATCGGTGCCCATGCCGGCGTGATAGCGTTGCGAGTCGGGTGAAGCCAGCACCATCAGGCCCATTGACTCGCCCTGCGGGTGATGCAAAGCCACCACGGCCATCGATTGCACCGCCGAGGGTTGAGCCAGCCACTGGGTCAGCTCTTCGTGGGCCGGGGCCCCGCAATAGGGCGCGGTGAGGGTTGCGGCCCAGGCTTTGATCTCCTCGCTGATGCCCATTGCATAGGGCTGGCTGGCCAAGGCTGGATCGACACGCCAAAGCCGGATGGCGGCCTGGGGCACCGAAAACTGGGTTTGAATTTGCTCGACCATCAAGGGCGGCAGCTGCGAGGCGTCGGTGGCGGCCAGCAGGCTGGCGGCCCAGCGCAACAGGCGGTCGTTGAGGGCGCTGTATTCGGTGCCGTTGCGGATCATCTCCATGATGCGGCCTTCCAGCCCCCGGATTTTCTCGCGCAGCATGTCGGCCTGGCGCTCTTGCAGGCTGACGGCCCGCTGGCCGTGCGGGCTGGACAAGCGCACACTGGCCAATAATTCGGCGTGGCGCTGAAAAAAATCGGGGTTGTTCACCACATAGTTGGCGATGTCGTCTTCCGTAATCGGATTAATGGGGTTTTGAGGGGTCATTCGGGGATCTCGATTTCGCCATGAAAAACAGTTTGTGCCGGGCCGGTCATGCGCACCGTGGCGCCTGGCCCGGCCCATTCGATGGTAAGGCGCCCGCCACGGGCTTGCACTTCCACCAAGGGGTCCAACCACCCCAGGCGTATGCCGGCCACCACGGCGGCACAGGCGCCGGTGCCACAGGCCAGGGTTTCACCGGCCCCGCGCTCGAACACGCGCAGATGAATCAGGCCACGCTGGACGATTTGCATGAAACCGGCGTTGACACGGCGCGGGAATGCCGGGTGGTGCTCGATTTGAGGGCCTTGCCGTTCCACCGGGGCGAGGTCGATGTCGGGCACCCAGGCCACGGCATGCGGATTGCCCATGGAGAGCACCGCCACCTCGGCCACCTCGCCGCCGTGCAGGGGCAAACGCCAAAGAGGAAAGTCTGACACCGGACTCACGCCGGGTTTGGCATGGCCGGGGTCGAAGGGCACTTGGGGCAAGTCAAAGATGGGGGCACCCATGTCAACCGTCACGCGGCCATCGGGCTGGTCGCTGAGGGTGATGATGCCTCCGTGTACTTTGACCCGAATGTCGGAGCGGGTGGTCAGCCCGCGTTCTTTGACAAAGCGCACAAAGCAACGCGCCCCATTGCCACACTGCTCCACTTCGCCGCCATCGGCGTTGTGGATGACGTATTCAAAATCGGCTTCGGGGGTGGGGCTGACGCGCACGCTGAGGATCTGATCGGCACCGACACCGTAATGCCGATCGGCCAAAAACCGGTATTGCTGGGCGCTGAGGCGCAAACGGCCTTTTGTCTCATCGAGGACAACAAAGTCGTTTCCTGCCCCTTGCATTTTGGTGAATGGCACTCGCATGGGCCACATTATTGAATAATCGGGGGAGCGGTGCAAAACCTGCGGCCTTTGGGCCCTTGGATTTTTGTGAACGCCACCCCCTTGTTGTACTTTTAACGGATCAAGCCATGAAAATCCCCGCCTGGACCCCGCAAGCCAAACCCCAACCGACTGATCTGGTCGAAGCCATTGCCAAGCGCCGGGGCGGACAACTGCTGAATCTGGATCGGGTTTTGCTGTGGAGCGAACCCATCGCCCGAGGCTGGAATGTGTATATGAAACACCTGCGGCAAGACCTGAGCACCTCGCCCAAGCTGCGCGAGCTGGCGATTTGCACCGTCGCTTTGCTGACTGGCGCCCATTATGAATACCACCACCATGCGCCCGAGTTCAGGCAAGCCGGCGGCAGTGATGCAGAGCTGGATGCGCTGGCGCACGCCGTGGCCCATGCGCCTGAAGCGGGGGTTGAGGAACCCGCCCTGGGTCTGCGCGAGCAACTGGTGGTGCAATGGGCGGCCCAGATGACCCGCCAAATCAAGGTGGACGACGCCTTGTTTGAGCGCTTGCGCCAGCACTTTGACACCACCGAGATTGTGGAGATCACCACCACCATCGCCAGCTACAACATGGTCGCACGCATTTTGCTCACCACGGGCGTGATGCCAGAGTCGCATTGATTTTTTAAAGGCCTGACATGGTACGAGCCAGCCAACTCTTGCACGCCCCCCGCGCGGTGGCCCAGGCACGCCCCGCCGCCACCTTATTGCTACTGCGCGACGGCGCCCAAGGCCTGGAAGTGCTGATGACCCGACGCTCTGCGAGCGCCAGTTTTGCGCCCGGGGCTTATGTGTTTCCGGGCGGGGGCGTCGATGCCGCCGATGGCATGGCTTTTGACGTGTGCCAACGCCGACCGGGCCAAAGCGAAGAGCTGTCGGCACGCAGCGTGGCGGCGATCAGGGAGAGTTTTGAGGAACTGGGGATTTTGCTGGCGCATCGCCCCGATGGGCGCATGGCCGACGCCAGCGATGTGGCACGGCTCGACCGCCACGCCCCGCTGGCCGAGCAATGCCGCCGCAGCGGCCACCGGCTGGCGGTGGACCTTGTGTTTTATCTGGCCCACTGGATCACCGACCGTGACCTGTCGCGGCGCTTTGATGTGCCTTTTCTGGTGGCCCGCATGCCGCAGGGTCAAACCCCGGTGGCCGATGAGAGCGAACAATTTGAGCCAGTGTGGGTCAGCCCCGCCGAAGCGCTGCAAAAACACGAGGCGGGGCAGTTTTTCATGATCTTTCCCACCATCAGAACGCTGGAGCGGCTCAAGGGGTACACCAGCGTCGAATCGGTGTTGACGGCTTGCGCCCAAGACCAACCCTGGTTTGTGAGCTGCCCGCGTGCCGGGCTGAAGCAAGGGCATGAATCTCGCCACATGGAGCACGAGCCCCCGTTTGGCGAACTGGCCCTGACCTGCCCCGACGGGCAGATGGCCCATGAACTGGCCTGGCAGCACGAGCACCCGGTGGCCTTGCTTAAAAATGTGCAGCGACTGACCTGCGCTAACGCGGGTGTCATGACCGGCCCCGGTACCAACAGCTATGTGGTGGGCGACCCGGACAGTGGCCACATCGTGATTGACCCCGGCCCCGATGAGCCCGAGCACTTGCAGCGCTTGTGGCGAGCGGCGGGTGGTGACATCCGCCTCATTGTGTGCACCCATTCCCACCTGGACCACTCACCGGGTGCGCGACCCTTGCAGGCCCTGTGCGAGCAGCACGGGCACAAGCCCCCTATTTTGGGTTTGGCTTCGCAGCCCACGGCTCGCCCTGCCAGCCATTTTGTGCCCGACCGTGAGCCCGCAGATGGCGAACGGCTGGTGCTGGGTCAAGGCGAGGCCACGCACACCCTGCGGGTGATCCACACCCCCGGGCATGCCGCCAACCACCTGTGTCTGGTGCTGGAAGAGGACGGGCTGCTCTTTAGTGGCGACCATGTGCTCAATGGCAGCACCACTGTGGTAGACCCACCCGA
Source organism: Pseudomonadota bacterium (assembly GCA_041158965.1). Taxonomy (GTDB): domain Bacteria; phylum Pseudomonadota; class Gammaproteobacteria; order Burkholderiales; family Burkholderiaceae_C; genus Limnohabitans. The sequence goes on from JBEBAJ010000044.1 coordinate 13,161, forward strand.
CGGCCATATGGGCGACTACATCCGCTCTCTGGACCGGCTGATAGAAGCCTGCGTCAGCGAACACATTGAATTCATCTTGCCAGCGCATGGATATGTGCTGGGCAATGTGTTCGGGCAGGTCTATGACGCCGCCGATGTGATACGGCGCCTGAAGGCGCACCGGTTGCAGCGCGAAGCCAAAATTTTGCGTGTGATGCAAGCCTTGCCCCAAGGCAGCATGCAAGACTGGGTCGAGCGGGCTTATGACGATGTGCCCCCCCGGCTGTGGCCGGTGGCCATGCGTTCGCTGACTGCGCATGTGGAGCGCATCCGCGAGATGGGGCTAACAGGCTGATGGCATCTGATCTTTTGGGCGTCGCGTCGGTGTGGCGCAAACCACCGATAATCGGGGGGTGAAGTTCGCCAGGCCGTCGCTGGTGCAATCGCCGAAAGGCCGCACTGGAGGAACGTCCGGACTGCGCAGGGCAGCGTAGGAGGTAACACCTCTCCACCGTGAGGTGAGGATCAGAGCAACAGAGACGAGCCGATTCAGTTCGGGTGAAACGGGCAATCTCTACGCGCAGCAATACCAAGTAGGCCAGCGTTGATGTGGCTCCGCAGAGCTGGCGGGTAGGTAGCACCGAGCCGGGTGGGTGACCCCCGGCCCAGATGAATGACGGTCACAGGCGGGGCAACCCGCTTGCACAGAATCCGGCGTATCGGCGAACTTCACACTTTCAGAAATTGGGGTCAGACCCCTATGAATGTTTTCTTGCCGGCCATGGATGCAGTTGGTCTTGGTTGTTGCGATTCACCCACATGGTTTCGGCGGCCAAGTCGGTCATATGCCGGGGTGTTTCCAGGTGTCGGTTGGACAGGAAATCAAGAATTTCTTTCAGGTGCCAGATGGCGCTGCTGCCCACGTGGACCGGCACTGGGAATTGATCGATGTGCCGATGCATCATTTGTCGCATGTTTTGTCGCGAAACGCCCATCAGGTCGGCCACATCGGTCAGACCCACCCAATCGGGCGAAGCCTCAATCAGGACGGCCTCGGGCAGGGCTCGCTTCACATCCGACATTGCGCTTTGCAAGGCCTTGCGGGCACTGCCGGCTTCGCGCATGAACTCCAGACTGATATGGCCCATCCAACCCAAACCGACCAAGGCGTCGGTGCAATGTGCAGCACCCAGTCGCTGCATGACATGGTCGATATCGGCCTGTGACGATGGCAACTTGTAGACCAGCTTGAATTCATACAACATGTCGTTCTCCTTTAGCGAGCCGCCGAGCGCCGTTGCCGCAATGCCACGCACCCGTCTACCACCGAGCGAAGCTGCCTGGCGTGGTTGCTCGCGCTTTTGGGCGTGCCCCAAATGCCGGCTTTGCAACGGGTGCCACAACGACATGCCGGGTCATTGAAGGGGCAATACAACAAGCCCCAGTGCCCGCCCTTGATCACCATCCAGCCGTGGGTTTCGGCATAGCGTAGGGCCTCTTCCACTTCCTTGAGAGGATGTTTGTGGCGCATGGGCATGACGATTCCTTCATCTTAGGGGAATGGGGATTAGTTGTCAATTGACAACCCAGTGATGAACGCCATTTGTTTTAGCCTGATTTGCGCCGAAAGGCGCTGGGTGACACCCAAATGGTCATGGATCACAAGATGTCATGTGACGCTGGCACATGGGGGTCACAGAAATTGGGGTCTAACAATGAATGGTGTGGACGGGGCAGAGTCTGCGAAGCAGGGCCCCCGATTTTGGGCGAAACTTGCACGCAGCGGGTTTTGCAGAGCCTTCCTAAACCAATTAATAAATTGAAAATAAATAATTATTTATAATTAATTTATTTCTATAAAATAACAAAAAATAGTATTATATGCATTTCATTGGAGACAACTCATGACGAACCAACTAAAAGATTTAAGTGTCAAAGCGAGCCCCGGCAATACCGGCCACGTTAGTCATACTCAGACCCAGCCCGTCCTGAATGTGCCGATGGGGTTGAAGCGACGACATTTCATGGGCACTGCGCTGGCCCTGGATGCCGCCGCCCTGCTGGCTGCCTGCGGCGGTGGGGGTAGTGACACGTCTGCAGGGAGCGTTTCCAGCAGTAGCTCCAGCAGTAGCTCCAGCAGCAGTTCCAGCAGCAGTTCCAGCAGCAGTTCCAGCAGCAGTTCCAGCAGCAGTTCTGGAAGTGGTTCTGGCAGCGGCAGTGTGGCACCGACTCAGTGGGTGGTTTCTACGGTGGCAGGGACTTTTTTTAACGGGATCTTTGCCGATGGTACAGGCGAAACGGCGACTTTTGACCGTCCCCATGGTGTCGCTGTGGACACCAGTGGCAATTTGTATGTGGCCGATACCAACTTAAAGCGCATACGCAAAATCAATCCGGCGGGGGTAGTGAGCACTCTGGCCGGAATTGGGGACGTGGGGGAGATCGATGGTACAGGTGAAACGGCGAACTTCAGAAACCCCACTGGCATCTGCTTGGACACCAGTGGCAATTTGTACACAGCGGATTTTAACCGTATACGCAAAATCACCCCGTCTGGTGTGGTGAGCACTTTTGCAACCGGCTTTAACCAACCGTACCACCTCGCTTTCGATACCAGTGGCTATTTGTATGTGGCCGATGAAAACACCCACTCGATCAAAAAGGTCAGCCCTGAGGGTGTGGTGAGCACCGCGGCTGGAGTGGGTGTGTCTGGTTATCTGGATGGCTCGGCTGGAACGGCAAAATTTAATTTCCCTTATGGGGTCACCGTTGATTCCAGCAACAATTTGTATGTGGCCGATACCATCAATAACCGTATACGCAAAATCGACCCGCAAGGCTTGGTCAGCAACTTGGCCGGGACAGGGGCTGCTGGTGCAGTGGATGGTACGGGTGGAACGGCAAGTTTCGAACGACCCATTGGCATTTCTGTAGACACGAGTGGTCATGTGTATGTGGCAGATTACAACAACCATCGGATCCGCAAAATCAGCCCTGAGGGTGTGGTCAGTAC
>JBEBAJ010000045.1:0-13185 GCA_041158965.1 Pseudomonadota bacterium
TTTCCAGGCCCTAAGCTTAATTTCAGTTTGCCATCGACCAAACTGGCCACCACGCCTGTGGACATTCTGGGGTCTTCTTTGACCACTGTATAGGAATTCATCCAATTCACTAAATCTTGTGGGGTCGAGGTATTGCTGAATGCAACTCCTGGCGGGGTTTTGAGCGCTGGAGGAGTCAGGGTCACGCCGTTGATGGTCAAGCGATTGGGAAGATTGAACGCGGCATCAATTCCGCTGGGTGCCCGGTTGGCATTCAGGAAGCCGGGTTGACGGAAAGTTGTGATTTTTTCAGTGATCAACTTGGCCACCACGCCAGTCGACTGGTCTGGTTGATTGGGAACTGCCGTGAACGAGTTCAACCAATTCACCAAGTCTGCACTTGTGAACGGTGTGGCAGGTGCAACGGGTGGGGTGAGCGTCACCCCATTGAGCGTGAATACATTGTTTTTTTGAATGGCCGCCAAAAAATTGGCAGGCGCTTTGTTGCTGGTGAGAACTGCCCCTGATTTGACCGAGTCTTGTTGCTCACCCTCAGCATTAAATTGCAATAAAGATTGTGCTTGGGCTTTTGCACCCAGAAACAAGTCCATGTCCAGATAACTGGCTGAAGCACTTAGGTTCAAGCTGCGGCTATCGTACTGAGCGCCTGATTCCATGCCATTTGAATTCTTGACCATGCGTGAAATTTCTATCGGGCTCAGTGTGTTGCCCAGTAAGTGCTTGCCATCTCTGGTCAACACTTGAAATTCACGGTCTGATTGAGGCGCGTTCAGTGTGATGACTGCGTCTTTGGTGCCGGCCTTCAAAACCCCGACCTGTGTAAAGCCAAAATCACTGGACACAGGCAAAGAGAGTGAGGCGGTAAAAGGTGCAATGGCCGTGCCCAAGTCTCCCTTTAGACCCTCTGGTCCTTGATAAGTGGGGGCTAAGTAACTGATCCTCGCCTGGCCGTTTCCCGGGTTCAATGGGTCATCGATGATGCGAAACTGTCCGGCGGCCGCAATGCGAGAGGCGTCCTGAATGGCCAACTGAACGCCAGCGGCTGTTTTGTCAAGACCAGCGGTGTATTTAAACAGATCACCCCCAATTTTCCCCTCTGAATCGATGCCATCTCGATGAATGGCATTGACTTCGCGCACCGTGGTCGTGGCCAAATCGTTGAGCGAGTTGAGGGCGGGGTTGAGCACAGTTTCTCTGAAATTCAGAATGCCGCCCAAATTGCCGCTGGAGATATTGGGTAGACCCTCTGGTGTGCCGTAGGGGTCGATCATAAACTCGAGTTTGTTGGGGTCTGAATTGGAGACATTGACCGTGATGGCTCTGGCCGTGTCTTCTCTGACCAATACCCCTTGGCTGATGGTGTCGCCCACACTCACCAACACCGTTCCGTTGTCTGAAAATTTGGTTTGTACCGAGATCAGGCCAGAGAGATTCCGTAAAAGCAGATCTCGCTGATCAAGAAGTTCGGAAGGCTGCTTGGAGACGCTCGACTGCTTGCTCATTTGTTTGTTCAATTGAGCCAGCTGGTTGGTGATGGAATTCACTTGACCCAGTGTGGTGTCCACCGCTTGCTGGGTTTCTCGGCTGAGGGTTTCGAGTTGGCTGGATAATTGCCGAAATCTGGAGGCCAATCCATCGGAGTCACGCAAGAAAATATTGCGCTGAACCGTGGAGGCTGGATCGCTGGAGAGGTCTCTGGCGGATTGAAAAAATTGGTTCAAGGCCGAAGTCAAGCCGATGTTGGCATCTCCCATGATGTCGATCACGCGATTGACATAGGAAAGCAGCGGTTCTTGAGACTTGAGTTCACTGGTGCTGTTGCGCAGATTCGATTCAATGAACTCGTCATACTGACGCTTGACGGCATCGAATCTGACCCCGGTCCCGATATAACTGCCGCCCAGCAATCGGGGTTCGTTGGAGGCAATTTTGATGTCCTGCCTCGAGTAGCCCTCAGTGTTGACGTTGGCAATATTGTTTGAGACCGTGGCCAGTGCGCGCTGATACGCGGTGACACCCGAACTGCCGATGGACAATAAATCGCTCATGGCTTCACCTTGTTGTCCAGCAAGAAGGCCTTGGCCGCAACGGGGTTAAGGCTCATGGGCTCTCTGGTTTTGTCCAGCGTAAAGCCATCCTTTTTTTGTTGCAGTACGTCCTGAGTCGAGGGCTGCTTTTGCAACTGACTCACCAGCATATTGCCCAACCCCAAGCTGCCACGCTTGGCCATCTGTATGGACAGCTCCTTGTCCATCATTTCTTCGTAGAATTCGGTTTTGCCGTCGTCAATCAGATCGCTTTTATCCACCGTCTTGCGCATCGATTTCATCATTTCCTGTATGAAATACGCCTCGAACTGCTGGGCGGTGGCTTTGATCGAACCTTCGGTTTGCTGCCCCGCTTCGGCACGCAGGCGCGTCAGACCATGAAAATCATGGTAAGTGCCGGTGTCCAGTGTGGGGTCAAGCGCGCTCATATAGACAAAATCAGATGATGATCAGGTCGGCTCGCAGACTGCCCGAGCTTTTCAGTGCCTCGAGAATGGCGATCAACGAGTTAGGGGTGGCCCCCACCTGATTGACCGCATCGACTATCTGTCTCAAGTCCACACCAGGCTGGAACAGAAACATGGGGTTTTTGGCTTCGGTCACAGCCACCTCTGCATTTTGCACGGGTGTGGTTTGACCTTGGGCCAGCGCATTGGGTTGTGAGACTTCGTTGGTGGCCGCGACTGAAACGGTGATGCTGCCGTGTGACACTGCCGCTGCGGTCACTCTGACATTGCGACTGATGACCACGGTGCCTGTGCGCGAATTCACCACCACACGAGCCGGAGGCTCACCAGGCTGTACATCGAGGTTTTCGATCATGCTCATAAATCCGACACGTTGGCTGAGGTCTTCAGGTGCTTTGACTGAAAGGGACATGCCGTCGATGGCACGGGCAATGCCATCACCAAAATTTTTATTGATGGCATTGACAATGGCCATGGTGGTCGTGAAATCAGACTCACGCACGTTCATCACAATGTACTCGGCACGTTCAAAGGGGTTGTTGACGGTTCGCTCGACAGTCGCTCCCCCCGAGATGCGGGCTGCGGTGGGCACCCCAATGGTGACGCTGCTGCCTGCGGCAGAGGCGCTGGCACCCAGCGCATTGAGGGGGCCCTGGGCGAGGGCGTATACCTCACCATCCACCCCACGAAGACTGGTGATCAGCAAGGTGCCACCGCGTAAACTGCTGGCTTTACCCACGGCGGATACATTCACGTCAATTTTTTGGCCTGGTTTGGCAAAGCCGGGTAGTTCTGCAGTGACCATCACGGCCGCGATGTTTTGCAGGTTGACACGGCCCGCAGTCAGCGAGGGTTCAAAGTCGCTCAAGGGCCCTTCGCTGCTCACCCCCAGGCGCGACAGCATATTTTGTAAAGTCCGGGTGGTGAACGACACATCGGTGCCGTCCCCAGTGCCTTGTAAACCGACTACCAGGCCATAGCCGATGAGTTGGTTGCTGCGACCGGCTGCCACGCTGGCCAGGTCTTTGACGCGGTCAGCCCAGGAGTTCGTGGCCATCAAGGCCAAAACAATGCAGAGCAGTCGAATGAAATGAGTCGCGTGTGTCATGTTCAGAATGGCCAGAATTTCATCAACAGATTGGTGCCCCAACCCACCCGACCGGCATTGGACACTTCCCCGGTGCCGGTATAAGAGATCAGGGCATTGGCCATGCGACGTGAGAAGACCTTGTTGTTACGACCTATATCTTCTTGTCGGATGATTCCGCTGATTTGAATGGTCTCTGCGCTGCCGGTCAGTGCCAGTTGTTTTTCACCACGCACATACAAATTCCCATTGGGGAAGATTTCGACCACTGTGACAGTGACTTCACCTTCCAGACTGGCACCTTGTTTGGTATCGCCGCTGCCATCGCTGCTGGTTTCTGACTCAAAATTCAACTTATTGATTTGGTTGCCCATCCTTGCGGTTGAGCTCGTATCATTTTTAGACTTGCGCGACACATTGGTGCTTTGTGTGCGACCTGCTTGCATTTCGTCTTGCAAAATGACTGTGATGGTGTCGCCGACCTGATAGGTGCGTAACCCGCCAAACCAGTTCTCGCTGACTCGGCCGTTATAGATGGCGCCTGTGCCCAAATCCGGGTTGGGACGAGCCACTGGATACACAGGGGTGAAGCCGGGGGAATGCTTCAACGGGGCGGGTGGGGGGGTAGAGCATCCGGCCAGCACGGCGCAGCCCAAGGCAGCCAGAATGGGGAGTTGTTTCATGCGTCACCCATTACATGTTGTTGTTGAGGAATCTGAGCATGCCGTCCACGGCCGAGATGGCCTTGGAATTGATCTCATAAGCCCTTTGTGTTTCGATCATATTGACCATTTCCTCGACCACGTTCACGTTGGACGCCTCGAGGGTCCCTTGTTCCAGTTTGCCGGCACCCAGCAAGCCTGGCTGGCCAACGATCGGTGGGCCGCTGGCGGTGGTCTCACGCATCAGGTTTTGCCCCAACGATTGCAAACCGGCTGGGTTGAGGAAGCGAGCCGTTTGAATCTGACCAATGATCTGGTTGGCACCAGCCGCCGTGGTGACTGAGACAGTGCCGTCCTGGCCGATGGTGATGCTGGAGACGTTTTGCGGGATGGTGATGGCGGGTTGCAATGGGGCACCGCTGTTGGTGACCAATTGCCCCACAGGTGATAGCTTGAACGCGCCATCCCGTGTGTAAGTCAAGGTGCCATCGGGTTGGAGAATTTGAAAAAACCCATCCCCCTGAATCGCGACATCCAAGGCATTTTTGGTGGTGATCATGCTGCCTTGGCTGTGGGTTTTCTCGGTCGAGACGATCCGCACACCGGTACCCATCATCAATCCAGTGGGTGATTGTGAGTTGGCACTGGTCTGACCACCCGGTTGCTTCAGGTTTTGATAGAGCATGTCCTCAAAATTGGCCCGATCACGCTTGAAGCCATTGGTGTTGACGTTGGCCAGGTTGTTTGAAATGACCGACATGCGCATTTGCTGCGCGTCCAGACCGGTCTTGGCAATCCACATGGATGCATCCATATCAGGCTCCTTGTTTAGCCCGCCTTCATCAGGGTGGCCCCTGACTCGTCAAGCGATTTGGTTTCTTTGATGATTTTGATTTGCATCTCGAAGGTGCGCGAATGATCCATCATTCGGGTCATGGCCTCTATGCCGCTGACGTTGCTGCCTTCTAGAGAGTTCGGAATCAGTTCCGGTGTGACGGGGCCAGCTTGAAGGGCGGTCCCATTGGGTTGGCCAGCGACCTTGAATAAGCCGTCTTCACGTCGTTCAAATTGGGTTTGAGAGGCGTCTTGAATGCGCAATCGATCCACCAGAATACCCGGTGCATTACCGGGTTGGTTGGGGTCTGCGGCATAAATGGAGCCATCTGCTGTGATGGTGATTTTGCTGCCAGCCGGCACGGTGATGGGGCCGTTTTGACCAAGCACCAGATGGCCATTGCCAGTTTCCAGTTGCCCGTTCGGGTTGGCTTTCAGGTCACCCCTGCGTGTGTAGGCCAGATCACCATTGCCAGGTTGCACCGCCAGCACAGTTTGACCCGACATGGCGATGTCCAAAGCACGGCCAGTGACCATGATGGCGCCAGGAGTCATGCGGATCAGATCCCGGCTTTTGAGTTGTGTCTGAAAACGTGTGTCAAAACCCGGGCCATCGGCTTTGATGGATGTCAGCGCCACATCAAAACTGCTTTTGAAACCTACGGTCGAGACATTGGCCAAATCGTTGACCAAGGCCTGACGCACGACCGACTGTTCGCGTATGGTGGCATTGGCCGTAAAAATCAGGCGATCCATGGTTCAGCTTTCAGTTCAGTGATTAGGCCCGGATGTTCACAATGGCCTGGGTCATGGTGCTGCTGGTTTCAATCGCCTTGGCGTTGGCCTGGAAGTTACGCTGGGCGGTGATCAGGTCCACCAGTTCCTGCGTGAGGTCCACGTTGGATCGTTCGGTGGCACCCGCGCGGATGGAGCCAAATCCTGCGGAGCCTGCTTCACCGATCTTTGCTTTGCCAGAGGTCGCTGAGGCCAGGTAACTGGCATCGCCTGTTTGCCTGAGGCCGGTCGGGCTGGAGAAGTTGGCCAGCACGATCTTGCCCAAAGAGACTTGGGAGCCGTTGGAATAGGTGGCACTCACCAAACCGTCAACGCCTATGTCCAGTCCCATCAATTGACCTTCAGGGGCACCGTCTTGCGATTGCGAGAGCACGGCAAATGCGCTGGAATATTGGGTCGACTGGGTGAAATCGATCGACATGGTCAAGGCACCCTTGCCACCAGCCAAAAACGCAGTTTCAAAAGGCATCTTGGTCAGTGGCGACAGCGTCTTGCCTGACAGACCAAAGCTGAGCTCGCCGCGCGACAGGTAAACGGGCCACCATTGGGTTTTCGTCGATAGATCAGAAATGTCTTCGGTTTGCGTCCCGTTTTTGACGTACTGCGGTACCCCGTTTTGTTTGAACTGATTGTTCTTCACATTGATCCACTCAGAGTTGGAACCTCGAGCGATTTCTGTATTGCCCAAGCCCCAATCGTTGGAGCCGCTGATCTGGAATGACACGTTGGCACCGGTCTCGCCGGTGGAAAACGTGAATTTTTTGGCGGTGGCACTCCAGCTGACCGTGACCCCAGAGACTTTGCGACCTGTGGTCGTGTCTACCAGGGAGTTGATGGCGTCTTGTAGCGCCAGAGCCATTTTGTCCATGCTGGTGTAAGTGGTCGGGGGCACTTCGACACTGCCGGAGATGTTGCCGTAGGTGACAAAGAAGTCTTTGTTGGTGGATCCCACGGTCACAGATCCTGATGTGTTGGAAGTGATCGCCTCGCCTGTCAAGACAGCCGGCAGGCTGGACTTTCCTCGCACGGCATCGTCCAGTTTGGGGTCTACGCGCAATTCGCGCTTGGTCAAATCCAAATCTGTAGGGTTAGGCAAGCCAAGCACAGCCTGTGACAGGTCGTTGGCTCCGCTCACCACTATGGACGAGTTATCGCCGGTGGTGCCCGAAGAGAATTTGAAAGTGTTCGAATCGGCCGCAAAGGTGACCTTGATGCCATATCGTGGGTCAGGGTTGCTGCTGTTGCCCAATTGATTATTGATGAAAATTTCCAGATTTTTGGCCAACACAGTCGGGTCTTTGTCTGCTGTGGTCAAGCCATAGGAAATCGGAAAACTGGAACCCATCTCGTCAACGTTGATGTTGAAACTCAAGGTGCCTGCCAGTTGAAAATTAAAGGCACTACTTTGGATGCTTTTAAGATCTGTCAGAAACGTGCCGTAAACAATCGGGTTAGTGCCGGTGTAAGACTTGACTTCCACAACCCCGGTTTTATTGACGATTTCAAATGCGGGGGGAGTGCTGGTGGCATTCCACTTCATGGCGACACGGCTGGTATCCCCGCGTGACTCCATTTTTTTGTTGATGGCCGATTCGACGTTTTTGGCCAGGGCTTCTGGGTAGCGGTCGGCTGCCCCGAGGTTATAGGTCAAGTTGTAGGTGCTGCTGCCTACTTTGATTTCTAAGTTGATCGATCCTGAACCTGTGGCGCCATGATCGGTCGCTGCGTCTTTCAGATCTTGCGCGACATAGGCTTTGCCGCTGACGTTTGCGGAAGTGGATGGCACTTTGGTGGTCTGGTCGTTCAATGAAAACATCTCGACCGTGCCGGAGGACGGAATCACCTTGGGGTCGCTCTTGGGCAGGATGTCGCCATATTTGTTGATGTACAAGCTGCTGCCAAAAGAGTCTTGAGCCTGAAGCAAGGCAGGCTTGACCAGGGTGTCGCCCACATAGAAATAGGTTTGCCACTTGCTTTGCGGCACCGCCTGGCCTTGGCTGGCGTTTTGGGTTTTGACATAGTAAACGGTGGCGAGGTAACCGTTGCCGCCGCTGTCGTACACCGTTAACGCCGTGCTTTTGTTGTATGTGGCAGGGTTGGTGCGGTCAAAGTCGGCGGTGATGACCGCTGAGTCTGCAGGCAGGTTCAGGCCCAGCTGGATTTTGGTGGTTTCTTTGGCTTGCCCTGAAGTTTTGGGCGGGATGGTGAGGGCAGCGAGGTTTTCCAGATCGGCTTTACCGGATGAGTCGACCGACGCCGCCATCAGACGTTGCCCGGTTGAGTTGACCACGTTGTTCTGGTCGTTCAGGGTGAAAGAGCCGTTGCGGGTATAAATGTTTTGCAAGCCATCGGGTGACTTCAATGGAAAGAATCCGTCGCCAGTGATGGCCAGATCGAGTGAGTTGCCCGAGGTCGATACGTTGCCTTGGCTGAATTCCTGGCTCACCTGCTTGAGGGCCACACCTTGACCGATCTGGCTGGATGATTTTTGCAGAGGCGAGGTGGAGAAAATGTCACCGAAATTGGCTCGCGAGCGCTTGAACCCCGAGGTGCCGACGTTGGCGATGTTGTTGGCGGTCACGGCCAATTGGGCTGTGGCGGAATTCAGGCCGGTCAGCGATGTGTAGAAGGACATGGTGGGTTACTCCTGTGATCTGTGGTGCGGGGTGTGGGTTCAGCTGCCGATCTTGGTCACGTCTTTGAGTGGCACGGTTTTTCCGTTGTCGAGTTGCAGGCTGACAGAGCCATCGCTGGCGACATCGGCACCTCGAATGGTGACCATGGTCTGAACCGGAACCGGGGTGTTTTTGCCATTCACAACGGCATTGGCGACCAACCTGTAATAACCAGCCGGGGCAGGGTTGCCCATGGCGTCTTGGCCGTCCCAGCTGAGGTTGACGGTGCCCGGGTTTTGGGCGCCGGCCACCAGTTCTTGCACGGTATTGCCTTTGGCGTCTTGAACTGTGAGCGTGACGCCTGAAGCGCCTTGTGGCAAATTGATGCTGGCGTCGATCTGGCCGCCCTTTTCCAGTGCGGTCAGACTGTCTCCAGCGGCCACTTTTTTGCCGATCAGTGATGCGCCACTGATCATCTGGTTGGCCCCCATGCTCTTGGCGAGGTTATCCATGGAGGCCTGCATATTGGTCAGTGCTTCCAAAGAGGAGAACTGTGCCAATTGGGCCACGAATGCCTCGTTCTTGACCGGGTCTAACGGATCCTGGTTTTTGAGCTGTGCGGTGAACGGGGTGAGGAAATCTTGCTTGCCCATCTCATTGGATTTGACTGGCGTTTTTTGCGCCACGTCTTCGTAGCGTGTCACTTTGTCACCCAATAACGAAGCAGAGGTGATGCTGGCCATATGCGATCCTTAAGATTTGGTGATTTCCAATGTGCGGTTCATCAGCGCACGAGCGGTATTGATGACTTCCACATTGTTTTGGTATGAGCGTGCCGCAGCCAGCATCTCGACCATTTCAGTGACTTCGCTCACATTGGCCTGGTAGACGAATCCGTCCTTGTCCGCCAAGGGGTTGCGTGGGTCGTGCACACGTCTCGGCGGCGAGTTGTCCTCAGTCATCCGATCTACCTTGACACCCCCTTGGTATGGGGCACCCGCATGGGTCATTTCTTCAGATACCAGTGCCTTGAAAATGGGACGCTTGGGTTTGAAGACTTCTTCAGCTGTGCCCGCCACGCTGCTGGCGTTGGCCAAATTGGATGCGGTGGAGTTCATTCGGGTCAACTGGGCATTGAGCGCAGTGCCGGCGATGCCGTAAATTTTTTCGATGGACATCGTCATTCACCCCTTAACGCACGGCGCAAACTGCTGACGCGGCTTTCCAGGAAACTCAATGTGGCTTGATATTGCCCAGCTGCTTGACCGTAATTGGCTTGTTCAACGCTCATTTCGACCGTGTTGCCATCAAACGAGGTGTTGAATGGGTTGCGGTATTTCAGCCCCAAGACGCCAGATGGCTGGCCGTGGCTGTGATGACCAGATTGGGTCGATGACAACATCATGTCGGGGTCATGGGCTTTTTGGAGCAATTGCTTGAAATCCAGATCGCGCGCTTTGTAATTTGGCGTATCAGCATTGGCAATGTTTTGCGAAAGCACTTCAAGGCGCCTGGCTTTCACCTGCAAGGCTTGCTCATGGATGCCCAGAGATCGATCCAGCAAATTCATGTTTGATCCTCAATGACCACTTGAAGTTTGATGATGGAAAGCATTCAAGTTCTTTCCGCTTGTGTCGATCTTTGCAATATCTGTGCCACACAATCCGACACCCTTTGGCGCGTCTCTTAGAGGGGGGTGGGGGGTGGGCCATATAGGCCAAGGGCAAGTGTTTGCCTTTGGGGGCAATCAGTTGCCGCTCAACGTATCTGTACGTGCGTCAGCTGAGGCCACTTGGGTTGTGGCTTGGGGTTTCCATTGCGGAAAGGTTTTCTGCGCCAAAACCATCAGACCATGAACGATCGAGTCGCGTGTGATGCCCATGGGCGGTGCACCCCTCACATACAACTCTTTGGCTTGTCGTCCTGCGATGGGCAGGGCCACATGGCGTCTTGTTTCTTGCCGGACACCTGGGGAGAGTACGCTCAGGTATAAATCATCCAACCCCATCTTTTTGCTGCCGTTGGGCATGCCGATGTCATTGAAGTAACGCTCGACCAAATCAAGTTGCTGAACCAGACCCATGCCCAGGATTTGTTTGGCGCGTCCTGCCATGCCCACCGATGCGGCCCCTTTGTTGTCACCTTCACAGAATTGAATGATCCCGTGGCATCGGCCATTGCTGGCTTGAGGGTTCATGCCATCGCTTTCTATGAGGGTGAGCATGGCGAAATGATCCGGATCGAAGCCGAATTGCTGGGCCAGTGCGTTGATTTTTTGTTGGGCCTTGGAGAGATCGGCCCCTGATAGATAGCCTTTTTCTACTGCCCTGCCCAGGGTTTGTTCAAGCAAGGTTTGACTCTTACCGGGGGAATGGGTTGTCAAGGACAAGGCTGTTGTGCCCTGTGGGGTTGTGGGAGACAACGGCGCTGTTGATGTCGTGGGCTTGTCCTTCGTGGCCATGCGTTCCTGCAAGGCTTGCAATGTGTTGCTGGCGGTCAGTCGGCTTTGTAAACCAGACAATTGCACATTTTGACCGACACTGATTTGATTGGGGTTTGCGATTTGGTTGTCACGTGCCAGTTGCAGCGCTTCTCTGTAGGCCAGTCGTGGATCGCCTGACATACCCAGAGCCTTGAATTGCTGTTGAACGATGCCAACCAGGGTGTCGCCTTTTTGGACACGAACCGACTCTGAGGTGGGCTCCATTTGAACCTGAGCCAAAACTTGGTCAAATCCCTTGCTCGGGCCGACAGGCCGTTCGCGAACACTGGCGATGTCATTGCCTCGGCGTGGCGCCGATAGCCGTGAGAGGCCGGGATGATTGAAAGAGTCCTGTATGCCCATGGCGTCGGATGATCTGGCTTGTTTCTTGCTTGGTTGGTTTCGAATTGACGAAATTTTTACAGTTTCATACCGATCAGCAAAAAATGAGCCAACTTTTCATTCTCTTTGCACTTTGGATCAGCCCCTTATTGGCATGGTCCACAGATGCCTCTGGCATGCCCAAGGGGGCGCTGGAGTCCGGCGTCACTGCCTGGGTCGCCAAGCAGCAAGGTTTGGATGTGGCCCAAATCAGCATGATCCCTATTGATCATCGATTAAATCTTAAGAATTGTGAATCTGATTTGAAGTACAGTTTTCCATTTAATAATAATGAGACGGTGAAGGTGGTCTGTCCTCAACCCAGTTGGCAGATTTTTGTGCGACTCATTTTGCCTAATGCGGGGGCCAGGGGGGGTACTGCTGCCAGTGCCCTGACCGGTGTCGCATCCAATGGCCGTTCTAACCGTCAAGTCTGGGTGGTCGAACAACACTTGTCGACGGGCAGTGTGGTTCAAAAGCGTCAATTGTCATTGGTTGATCGCGATACCCAGTCTGTCGGGCAGGCGGCTTTGGACGCCCAAGCCGATCTAAGTTACATGGAGGCGGTTCGCGATTTGACCCCGGGCACCATCATCCGACAGCATGATTTAAGACCCATGATCCTGGTAAAAAGAGGACAAATGGTGCAAATGACCCTGGGACAAGGGCAGGGCTTTCAGATTGCAGCCCGGGTGGAGGCCATGCAGGATGGGCGATTTGGTGAGCAAATCAAATTAAAAAATCCTGAGTCGGGTCGAATCCTCAGTGGCGTGGTCAAAGGACCGGGAACAGTGACAGGATCATGAAAATGTCCAACAATGAAGCAGGTGTCTCAAGTTTCGCTGTTTGGTGTCGATTCCATTTACGAGTGTGGTTCGAACTCATCCCTTTGAACCAGAAAAGAGCAAATCATGACTGATCCGATTTCTGGCTATGGCCGCCATCTCTCGTTAGACCTTCAAAAGTCTATTCAGTCCAAGACCGAGCGCAAGCCTGCAGCGACCAACGAAGGCAAGGATGTGGCCATCCAGCCTGAGGCTGACCGCATCACCTCCAGTGTGACGGATATGCTGGCTCAATCCGAGCCACCTTTTGATCGTGCCAAGGTGGATCGAATCAAACAGGCGATTCAGGAGGGGCAGTACGCCATAGACCCCAAACGCATTGCTGAAAATTTCGTGGCGATTGAGCGAATGATCAAATGAGCTTCCAGCCATTTCAGCCAGAGTTGATGACGGAAATACAAGCGGTTCAGGCTGATCTGGCCGAATTGCGACGATTGCTGACTCAAGAATTTGAGGCCCTCAAAAAGCGGGATTTGGTTGAACTGGGCACCTTAGAGTCAAGCAAAACGGATATTTTGGTCCGCTTGGATCACCATGCCGAGTCATTTCGCCAAGCGCAACAGCGTGGCGCCGACTGGATGCAGGCCAGAGATGAACTCACCGAGTGTCGCGATTTGCATTTTAAAAATTTGCAGTTACTGCGGCGGCAGCTCGATATCGTCCAAGGTACATTGCAAGTGATGTTGGGTGACTCTGAACCCATGCCTACTCTGTATGACCGTTTGGGTCATGTGGGGGCCAGTCGTGCGGCCAGGGCCTGGCAGTCGGTCTGAACGCACAGGCAGCAAGCGCCTTTCTCAATTGATCAGGCTACGGGGCCTTTTTTTCGTCGCCGGGCTGCATGCCCTTGAGCCAATAAACCCATGACAAAATCACTGCGACGGCAGTGTAGAGATCGGGAGGAATTTCGTCATCCGGTTCCAGTTGACTGAGCATGGCGACCAATTGTGGGTCTTGGGCCACATGCAC
>JBEBAJ010000046.1:0-12815 GCA_041158965.1 Pseudomonadota bacterium
CCCCAAGGCCGTCTGACGCATGTCTTGTCCGGTGCGGCAGCGGCCATGGCCGGCATTGCCGGGGTCTGTCTGGCGCTCAGTTTTACCTTGGCGCCCTCCCAAATCTACATCTGGATCGGGGTGATTTTTGCGGCGGTCATGATCGGCGGTTTGGGCAACCCATTGGGGCCTTTGATCGCTGGCATCGTCATCGGTGTGAGCGAATCCATCACCATGGCTGTGACCGCGCCTGCTTGGGCGCCTCTGGTGTCTTTCTCACTGCTGATTGCCGTCTTGCTGTTTCGGCCAGGAAAGATCTGACGCATGCATTCCAAAGTCATCGGCAGTCTGGTGTCTGGTGCCCTTTTGTTGGCCCTGTTGCCTTTGTTGCAATTGCCCACCTTCTACGAGACCCTTCTTTATCTCATCTTCCATTGGATCGTGTTGTCTGTCTCATGGAACATCCTGTCCGGTTATTCCGGGTATTTTTCATTCGGTCACGGTGCTTTTTACGGGGTGGGTGTCTACACCACTGCGGTGTTGTGTGGCCATGCAGATTGGTCTTTCCTGGCCAGCTTGCCGGTGGCGGCCTTGGTCGCAGCCTTGTTCGGTGTGGCTTTGGGGGCGGTGGTGTTTCGGGTCAAGCGCTTGCGCGGTGAATTGTTTGCCTTGATGACTTTGGCCATCACCTTTGTGGTGTCGATGGTCATATTGAATACGCCCATAGATGGCGGGCCGGGCATCTATTTGTCCAATGTGCAAGTGCCCCATGTCTACGGTTCGCCGTCCTCGACCTTTTACCTTCTGGCCCTGGTTTTGGCGCTGCTGACGCTGCTGGTGGCCTATTTGGTCTACAGCGGCCAGTTGGGCTTGGGTCTTTTTGCCATACACGATGACGAGGATGTCGCCGAAGTCCAAGGCGTGCCCACCTACCGATACAAACTCATTGCCTTGGGCATTTCCTGCGGACTGGCGGGTTTGGCGGGTGGGGTACAAGCCCTGTTTGTGTCGTATGTCACGGTGGGCGAAATTTTCAATATGGTGGTTCCTTTGTACGTCATGCTCATGAGCGTACTCGGAGGCGTTCGGCATTGGGCCGGGCCGGCCGTTGGCGCCATCTTCATCACCATATTGCTCTATTCATTCACCAGCGGCGACATGGCAGTCGTGGGTCGTGCCCTGGTCGGGTTCTCATTGATCGCGGTGATTTTGTTCATGCCTCTGGGCATAGTGGGGCAGTGGCTGGCCCGCCGCCGTCGCTTGGGCGCTGTGCCTGCCTTGCCCAAGGCCGTGCCCCCGCAGGCGATAGCCCATTCAGCACCTGCCCATGGCGAGTTGTTTCGCGCCGTCGGGATTGATAAAAATTTCAACGGGGTACAGGCGCTAGCGGGCGTGGACTTGGTGGTGCGCTCTGGAGAAATTCTGGGGCTTGTGGGCCCCAACGGCTCGGGCAAATCCACCATGGTGAATGTCATCACAGGCTTTTACAAACCTGATCGTGGCCAGCTTTGGTTTGCTGAGCAGGATTTGGTGCCACAACCCAGTTACCGGGCCGCTCAATTGGGCATCGCGCGCACTTATCAGATACCCAGGCCCTATCAAAACCTCACGGTGCTGCAAAACGTGGTTCTGCCTGGCCTGTTCGGGGCCCAAAGTCTGCCCATGCCGCAAGCCCGAGGGCAAGCCATGCACTGGCTGGAATTTGTCGGCTTGGCAGACCGGGCCAACTCGTATCCGACCGAGTTGAACCTGCACCAGCGTAAATTCCTCGAATTGGCCCGTGCGTTGGCCAATGCCCCGCGCCTGGTCTTGCTGGACGAGGTGCTGGCTGGGCTGACCCCGACTGAAATTGAACATGCAATCCGCACCGTGCGCATCATCCGTGACCGCGGTTCTGCCATATTGTTCATAGAACACAATATGCGGGCTGTGCTCGAATTGTCCGACCGTTTGATGGTGCTCAATCACGGCAAAGTCATCGCCAATGGGCCCCCGCGCGAAGTCGTGCGCCAACCCGATGTCATTTCTGCCTATCTGGGCGCAGGAGCGGCTTCATCATGAGTGCCTCCCCAGTCTTGTCGGCTCAGCAACTGAGCGTCGCGTATGGCGATGCCATCGCTTTGTGGGATGTCAGTTTGCACATCAATCCGGGTGAGTTGGTGGCCGTCGTGGGCCCCAACGGGGCGGGCAAAACCACCCTGGTCAATGCCCTGATGCGTCTTTTACCCATCCGTTCGGGCCATTTGCACCTGAGGGGAGAAGAGGTCACCGCTTTGGATGCCCAGGCCATGTGTGAGCGCGGGGTGTCCATCATTCCCGAGGGGCGCAAACTTTTTGCCCAAATGACGGTCGAAGAAAACCTCGAAATAGGGGCCTATCGCCCCTCTGCCAGGGCCCTGGAGAGTGAGGCCAAGGAACAGGTATTTGAGTTGTTTCCCATCCTCAAAGAACGGCGCTTGCAACTGGCGGGCACGCTCTCGGGGGGGCAGCAGCAGATGGTGGCCATTGGACGGGCCTTGATGTCTCAACCCCGTTTGTTACTCATCGATGAACCTTCTTTAGGTTTGGCACCCTCCATCGTGGATCAGGTGTTCGAGGTGCTTCACCGCATCCATCAAAGCGGGGTCTCGATGTTGCTGATCGAGCAAAACGTCACCCGTGCCTTGGCTGTGGCGGGTCGGGCTTATGTCCTGGAGGGCGGTCGTGTGGTGACCGAAGGGCCCGCCAGCGAACTCAGCCGCCAGCCGCATATCCGGCAAGCCTATCTGGGTGAAACCGATTAAACTTCTTTTTCTCTCACCAAGGAAATTCCATGAGCCATACCCCTTCCATCCAGCGCGTTGCTCATGTCGGTGTGTTTGTCACTGACCTTGAGCGCTCAATTGCCTTTTACCGCGATATATTGGGCCTGACCGTCACCGACGAAGACCGAGGTCCGGGCCTCATCTTCCTGTCCTCCCACCCGGAAGACGAGCACCACGAAATCCTGCTGGCCAGCGGCCGCGATGTGCCGCCCAACGTCAAATTGTTGCAACAAATTGCCTTTCGTTGCGCCGCCTTGGCCGATGTCATTGAGTATTGGAAACGATTCAAGGCCAATCAGGTCAAAATCATGTACACCATCACGCATGGCAATGCCATCAGCTGCTACTTCAAAGACCCGGATGACAACATCCTTGAGGTCTATTGGCAGACCGGCCTGAAGGCCCGGCAGGGATTTTTGATGGGATTGGACTTCAACAAAAGCGAACAAGAACTCATGAGCGAGGTGGAAGCCCTGGTCAAGCAACACGGCGAGACCGGCATCATCGACTTCAAATTGCTGGAAGAGCAAAACATCTGAGAATGACTCAGGCGTGGCTCAAGGGGTCACTCCACCCAAGCTTCTGAGCACCCCGTCGAAAAACGCGCCTCTCATGCGATAAGGCATGGAGTCCTGAATGCCACTGGCTTTTTGAAAAACAGCTGTCTGTACCATCACAATTTTGCTTTCTGGTTGAACCAATATAGTCTGCCCATGTATGCCTTGTAACGCAAATGTTCGCGAGCGATACGGCGTGATCCAAACCTGATAACCATAGCCCATATAAGGCGTGGCCTTACCGGGCCGGAAAGCAGGCGGGTGTTTGTGAGGGTCGGTGGCTTCCATCAGAAAATCGTGCGGGAGGATCTCCTGCCCATTGGCTTTTCCGTCGTTGGCCAACAACACACCCAGTCGGCCATAATCGCGCAATGACGCATTAAATCCACCGGCAAAGGCTTCAGCGCCATCGATGGCGGCAGTATTCCAATATGCAGGATGTTCAGCGCCCATGGGCTGCCAGATCCACTCTTGGGTCAATTCGGCACCTGAACGGCCGGTGGCTCGCATCAGTACGCGGCCAAGAATATCGGTTTCTATGGAAGCGTAATGAAAACGCTCGCCGGCATTGACCTCGCGTTGTGTGCGTTGCTTCAAAAATCGTTCAAGTAAATCTTTGCGCCCCCGATTGGCGGGGTGATAAAGCAATGTGCCCCAAGCCGCATTGTCATCATCCGGCGTCCAGGTGTACAACTCTTTATAAGGCACGCCGGAGGACATGCGCAACAAGGCGCGAACAGAGGTCTGGCCGTAGGCTGACTCGGCGATCTCAGGCCAGTATTTGGAGACGGGGTCATCCAGCGATGAAATAAATCCTTTTTGATGGGCCATGCCCACCAACAGTGCCGTGATGGTCTTGGCCATTGAAAATGACCGCATGGGCATGCCTGGCTGGCGACCATATTGATAGCGTTCTGCGACCACCTCTGCATTTTTTAAAATAAGTAATCCAGTCAACTGGACTTCATTCATGTAGTCGGCAATGTTTTTCACTTGCCCGTTGAACCGCCATTGAATCTCAGGTTCACTATTGCGGTCAGGCAAAGCCATGGGTCTCGATGCGGGCTCAAGCCACCTTTTGTATGGGGCTGGGTTTGCATCAGACCAGGCGCCGACCCTGCAGGCAGTGAGGGTTAAAGCAGATTCGCAAGCTTTGTACCCCGAGCTGCGTCCCAAGTCCCAGGACCCAGGTCCATGTTCATTCAGCAACCGAAGTGGTTCAGCCCTGGCATGAAAGCCCATGGCCGCCAACACGGTCAAGGCCAACAGACATGCGCTTGCCTTTGTGGCGGTACGCTGACCCAGGCGGTTAGGCTTAGACATGGGTCAGTCCATCAGACTGACGTGCGCCGCCACCACCCGCCAGCCCTCGGGCATGCGCACCCAGGTCTGAGATTGGCGACCCAATCGCTCGCTGCCGGGGCGGGTGTATTCGGTATGGGCCACCGCCATGTCGCGGCCAAAGGTCACGATTTTGGTGTTGCGCAATGTCCGCTCCAGTCCCTGGGCGGGTCGGGCAGCCCGAAAGGCCTGAATGGCCTCATAGCCATACAGATTCTCTGTGGCCCCGTGGCGTATGGTGTGTGGGCTGTTCCAGAACAACTCGTCGAGCACCTCGACATGGTTGCTCACCAAGGCTTCGTTGTAGCGCATGAAAACTTGCGTGACTTCGGCCACCACTTCGGGCAGATTGATGGGCAGGGGGGTAGGGGACATGAGGCAGAACTCCAGACGGTGTGGCGTGCCTTCGACCGTCTGGCCGATGGTGCGTCGTTCAATTATGGCCGAGGTGATGCCCAACGATCAATGCGCAAGCAAATCAGCACCCGGTCTTTGATTCAGGTGTCGCATGGGGTGTGCTCTTGCTGGCTGTGTTCAGTCTCGATAACCGGGATCGATCCGATCCACCTGCCGCACCAGCGCATTGAACATATCAACCCCCACCCCGCCTTGTTCGCGGTCAAATTGCAGCGAATCGCGTGTGCATCGGGCCGCAATGGCTTCAGGCACCGGGATGGCTGCGCCCATGCCCAAGGTGGCCATCTGAATTTCGCAGGCGCGTTGCAGGGTCCAAAGCACCGCAAAGGCTTCCGGCACAGTGGCTCCCCAGGAAAGCAGGCCGTGGTTTTTTAAAATCACCGCCGGTTTGCGGCCTATGCTGCGCAAAACTCTGGGGCCTTCTTCCATATGGATCGTGATGCCTTCAAAGTCGTGGTACGCCACCATGTCGTGCAGCTGGGCCGAATAAAAATTGCTTTGACTCAACCCTGCGGCCAGGCTGGCCACAGCCACACCGGCAGTGGTGTGCGTGTGCATCACGGCATGGGCGCCTTCAATGCCGCCATGGATGGTGCTGTGCAGCACATAACCAGCCGGGTTGATGGGATATCGGGCGTTGCCGATGATGTCTCCCGCCAAATTCACTTTGACCAAATTCGAGGCCGTGACTTCGCTGTAATGCAAGCCAAAGGGGTTGATCAGAAACTGTTTTTCCCCGGCGGTGACCGAATCGGGCAAGCGCACGGTGATGTGGTTGTAGATCATCTCGGTCCAGCCGAGCATGGCGAATATGCGGTAACAGGCAGCCAGTTCCTGGCGGGCTTGCCATTCATCGGGGTGAAAGTGTGTGGTCATGGTCAAATCCGCTTTGCATGGGGATGTTCCCCATTATCGTCTTTGCGGGTGCGTCGCTCATGAGGCACCAACGCGACAATATGGGTTGCGCCCACTTCCTTTGCCAGCCCGCTTGGCGGTAGATTAGGGGCATTCGGTTCCTTTGAGCCGAGTGAACCTTGGCTAAAAAGGAGTTTTGCCGTGGCCTATCGTCCGAAACGCAAAGTCATCATCACCTGTGCGGTGACGGGGGCCATACATACCCCCACCATGTCCCCCCATTTGCCGATCACCCCCAAAGAAATTGCCGATGCCGCAGTTGGTGCCGCCGAGGCGGGGGCCGCCATTGTTCATCTGCATGCCCGGGATCCGCAAACCGGGCAGCCGACGCAAGACCCCAAGTATTTTTTAGAGTTTGCGACCGACATCAAGTCACGCTCGGATGTGGTGATCAATTTCACCACCGGAGGCGCCCCGACCATGCTGGTGGAAGAGCGCTTGCAACCCACTTTGCTGCTCAAACCCGAGGTGGCTTCCCTCAACATGGGTTCTATGAACTTTGGCTTGTACCCGATGTTGAGCCGCTACAAGAACTGGCAGCACCCCTGGGAAGAGCCTTATTTGGCAGGTTCGGATGATCGGATTTTCAAAAACACCTTCAAAGACATTCAATACATCCTCGAGTCTTGTCGGGCCCACCGTACCCGATTCGAGATCGAGTGTTACGACTTGGGGCATCTCTACACCGCCGCGCATTTTTTAGAGCGCCAATTGCTTGAGCCGCCTTTGTTCATCCAGTCGGTTTTCGGGATTTTGGGGGGCATCGGCCCGCACCCCGAACACATCATGCAAATGAAGCAGACGGCTGATCGGCTCTTTGGCAACGATTACGTCTGGTCGGTGTTGGGGGCAGGTCGCCATCAGATGGCCACCGCCAATATGGCCGTGGTCCTGGGGGGCAACGCCCGGGTGGGTTTGGAAGATTCGCTGTGGGATGCGCCGGGCCAACTGGCTCAAAACAATGCTCAGCAGGTGCGGCGCATCCGCGCCATCATCGAAGCCCTATCGCTGGAAGTGGCCACGCCGGACGAGGCGCGTGAGATATTGCAACTCAAGGGTGCCGCCAACGTCGGTTTTTAGGTTTGTCTAAAAGACGGCGTGCTCGCCCAAATTGGCCCCCTGGCCGGTGGCGATCAATGTCTGGTAATGCGACAACAGCGTTTCCTGCCCCCACTCGGGGGTGGCGTGGGCGTCGTAGCGGGCATTAACCGGGTCCCACACCAGCATCGATTCCGTCGCATAGTACAGGCCAATTTGGGCCAATTCGGCCTTGGCTTGCAAAGCACCCGAGCAGCGCCCCAGCCAACCCAGGCCCTTGGCGATGCCTCGCAGCAGGCCCACTGGCACGCGCCGCAGCGGAACTGGTCGCCCCAGGGCTTGGGCCAACAGTTCGGCTTGCATGACCGGGCTGATGGCTGGCCCTGGGCCACCAATCGGCAAAATACGGTTTAGCCGTTCGGGCAGGGCCAGACAATCGACCAAATACGTCGCCAGATCGGCATCCGAGATGGGTTTGCATGCCGTCAACTGGCCATTGCCCAACACCATGAACGGTCGCCCTTGGCGCACCCGCTCCACTTGGCCGCTGAGCGACTTGAAGAATGCAGTAGGACGCACGATGCTGTAGTTCAGCCCCGAGGTGGCCAAGGCATGTTCAAAAGCCAGTTTGGCGTGTTGAAACGCCAGTCTGGGTTTTTGCACACACAGTGCTGAGAGCAAAACAAAATGTTTGACCTGGGCCGCTGGGGCATATTGCAGCACATTCATATGGGCTTGATGGTCGATGGCCCAGGCGTCGGCTGGCAAGCCCGTGCGAGAAGCCAGGCAAGAGAGCACGGCATCAAAGCGCTCGCCCCGAAAGCCAACGTGCCACACCGAGTTCGGGTCTTCCACATGCCCCATGCGTCGAGTCAGCGCCGGGTGTTGCAAGGTGTCATCTGGCCTGACTCCTGGTCGCTGAAAGCTCACCACCTCGTGGCCTTGCGCCAGCAGGGCTTTCAGAGTGGCTTGACCGATGGTGCCCGTCGCCCCCAGCATGAACACCCGACCAGGGGTGGGCTGTGGGGTGGGGTGGCTTTGCAGGGTCATGCTGAAATTTGGAGTCGTTGGGTGTTGTCGGGCAGTCTATCTAAATGCCCCCAAGCTGGAAAGCGGCTTTTATTTTTTGCCCGGAAAAGACTGGGCCAATGGGATGAACAGGCCCCAAAACAAGCCCAAAACCAACCAGGTGGGCCAAGGTGGCCCCAGACTCAGGGCCCCCATCTGATGGGCCGCCTGGTAAGACATGACACCAGCGATCGCAGACACGGGGACAGCCAACCAAAACCGATCATTCAACCAAGCCAGCGATTGGTGCAGGGTACAGCCCAGGCAAGCCCACAACAAAGCCATCCACCAAGGTTGTATGGCGGCCCAGGGCATTGGGTTCAATGTCTCAAAACCCAACCAACCCCAGTGCATCAGCACGCTGTCGTGCAGCAGACCCGCCCATACGCAGATCAGGGTTGCCTTCAGATCGTCCCGATGGGTGTTTCGCCACAATCGGTGTGCGGCCAAAAAAAGAACCGACAAAAGGGCCCCGGGCCAAAGCAGGCCGCGCGGCACCCCCCATGCCCATGCCAGCCAGACGGCCTGAAAACCGATGATTTGTGCCCAAAGCGAAAAAGATCTCATGATGACTCGATTGTCGCTGTCTCGCCTTCGCCCCGCATCCAGTGGGTCGATCATCCTTCCTGCCTATGTGTGCTGTACTACCCCTTCAAGTCAGGCCTGCGTGGCACAATGAGCGGCTACAAGCATCGATCTCATTGGAGTTCATATGGCAGGCATCCAGATTCGCAAACAAATCCTCAGTGTCGAAAAAACCTGGCACGATGGCGGCCCTCTGGCGGCGCAGCCGCTGAAGATCGGGGTGGTGGCCAATGTGGTTCACAACCCTTTTGCGGGTCGCTATGCCTCTGGCGAAGAATTATTGGCCTTCGTGAAGCAGATTCGTGACATGGCCAACGAGATGGTGCCCCCCTTGGTCGAGGCCCTGGGCGGGGTAGGGGCCATAGAAACCTATGGCAAAGGCGCCGTGGTGGGGGTGGCCGGTGAATTGGAACATGGGGCAGTCTGGCATGAGGGCGGCGGCTGGGCCATGCGCGCGGTGTTGACTCAGGCCAAATCGATCGTCCCCTCGAACAAATTTGTCGGCTCTGCCGGCAGCCGCTTGCACATTCCTTTGCATCACATCGAAGCCAGTTATGTGCGCAGCCATTTCAACACCGCAGAGGTCAGCATCAGCGATTCACCCCGCCCCAATGAAATCCTGTTTGCTTTGGCCATGTCCACCGGGCCCAGGGTGCATGAACGGCTGGGCGGCTTGCGGGTCGATCAAATCTCGGTCGGTGACGGCCAGCGCTGAACTCTGAGGCGTCAGCGCCTGACCCCAACCTAACCAGATGCAGCGGGCCTTTGCCGCAGGCCGGTCTCAGCAACCTCACTGACAGCCGCGTGCCCCGCAAGATTGTCTTCAGCGCATGGGTCGGGTGGCCGGATCCAGCCCGGTGGCGCGCACCATATCGGCCACCGCTGCGGATGTGAAAAACCGAACCAACTGTCGCGCCGCATCGGCGCTATCAGGGGCTGAGCCTGGCACCATGGCCGCAGAGAAGAAAATGGTTTGTTGCACTTCCTCGGGCAGGGTGCCGACAAAATCCAGTTCCTGAAAATAAATCAATTCACTCACTTGCTGAAAACCCAACTCGGCATCACCCCGGGCCACCACCGCACCCACACGCTCGCTCATGATGCGCTGTGCCTTGACCTTCATGGCCTCGGCGACCCCCAGTTTTGGAAAGAGCTCGGTCGACAAATAAGTGCCACTGGCGCTGGCCGAGTACGCCACCGAGCGGGCGTTGAGCAGGGCTTGCCGTAACTTCTCCACCGTGCTGATGTCGGGTTTGGGGGTGCCTTTGCGCACGGCTGCGCCGATTTGCGACCGGGCCAGATCAACGCGGCTGCCAGGCACCAGTCTGCCCGCTTGCATCAGGGCTTCAAGACCCCCTTCCGACAAAATGATCAAATCAAATTTTTCGCCCCGTGCAAAGCGGCTCGGGATCGAGTCTGGGGCATTGCCGATCGATGCGCCATACGCACTGATGATCTGATGGCCGCTGGCGGCCTCGAACAGGGGAACGAGTTTTTTATAAGCTTCGGTGAAGGCCCCGGAAGTCACGACGCGGATCTCGGCGGCATGGCCGACGAGGGCCCATAGACCCAGAGCGAGGGCCAAGCCCAGTTGACGTCCTAAGGTGAGCACAGAGTGAGTCATGGGGGTTCCTTCAGGCCAGTTGATGCGCGTTGGGCATGACAAATTGGGCCGCGTCCAGGGCTTGAGCCAGCGCCGCTCGCTGCGTGTCGTTCAGCTCCACCAAAGGCGGGCGCACATGTATCCAGTCCGGGCGGCCGGTTTTCAGGGCGATGGCCGATTTCATGGCCGGAATCATGGGAAAGCGGGCAAAGGCGGCGCGTTGTTCGTCCAGTTTCTTTTGTTGCTCGTCCGCATCGGCCTGCTGCCAGGTCTGATAAAGCTTCACGATCGCACTCGGGTTGACATTGCCGGTGGCGGTGATGCAACCTGCGCCGCCGCCGCGCATGGTGGCCAACAGAAAATTTTCGCTGCCCGCGAACACATCAAAACCGTGGGGTTGGAATTGGGCCAAAGTGGCAGAGGTGTGGGACCAGTCGCCAGAACTGTCTTTGGTTCCGGCCACGATGCCCGGATAGGCCTTGAGCAGCCGTTCGATCAGCCCCAGAGTGATGGGCACGCCCGAGACCGGGGGAATATGGTAGAGATAGATGCGCAGCCGTTCGTCGGCCACCGACTCAATCACCTGGGCATAAGCCCGGAACAGTCCTTCGTCGCTCACCCCCTTGTAATAAAAAGGCGGCAACATCAAAACCCCGGCACAGCCTGCGCCCACCGCATGTCGGGTCAACTCGATGGCATCGGGCAAGGCACAGGCCCCAGTGCCGGGCATCAATCGTTCGGGCGCAATCCCGGCGGCCAGCAGACGGTCGAGCAAGTCGCGTTTTTCCGCCAGGCTCAGCGAATTGGCCTCAGAGTTGGTGCCAAACACCGCCAAACCCACCTCCTGTGCCAATAGCCAGCGGCAATGGCGAATGAATCGATCCGGGTCAGGGCGACCCTGGGCGTCAAAAGGGGTTAAAACAGGAGAGAGGATGCCCCGAATGCGCGGGGTGGCTGGGGTGGTGCTCATGGCAGAAAAGGGGATGGCCGATCAGAAGGCCATTTTATGCCCGTGCGGCCCGTCTTCTGTAGCGCCAAGATCGGGGCATAGTGAGCTTGTGAATATACCCTAATGGGTATAATTAAAGTGGGCATCGGGATAGCCCCAATGCCTCACGGGCCGACTGGGGCCCATGATGAGTCCAAGGCCCCCTTGGGCCTGCTTAGAAAGGACTGCCATGAAAGCCAATGTGGGTGGAGTAGACCGCATCTTGCGCATCGTATTGGGTTTGCTGCTGGTGATGCTGACAGCCATCGGTCAGATCGGCCCATGGGGGTATTTGGGCCTGATCGTGCTGGCAACGGGCGTATTCCGTTTTTGCGGGGCTTACACCCTGCTGGGTGTCAGCACCTGCCCCATGAAAAAAGAAAGCTCCGAAGGGGCTTGAACCCCCTTCGGACTCAGGGGAACATGGGGGGCGGAATGCGCCGGTGTGACGCTTTTTCGTAGGCCGACGCGATCCGCAGCGAAATGTCCTCCCGCCCGGGTTCTGCGCGGAACACCAGCGAGAAGGGCAGGCCCGGGGCATCCAGCTGGGTGGCTTCTTGCGTGGCGGCGCTGACATAGCGTTTTTTGTCGGCGCTCAGCACAAAACGGGCGTCATAGGCTTCTTGCACATAGCCGGCCGGCACCAATATTTCTGTCAGTCCGGCATTGGGGCCATACAGCATTTCCTGACGCAGCCGATCGATCAAGCCGGGCTCTTCGGCCCCGCCGACGAGGGCCGGGGGAACAGGTGTGTGCAAACGCACGAAGGCATCCAGTTTGTTCTCGTAAATCACCATCATGTCGACCCGGCGCAGCAACTCGCGCAGCATGATGCGCTCATCCACCCCTTGTCGCCCGCCCAGGGGGTTGCGGGGGTCACGCACTTCTTCCCAGTTGAGAAAGGCCGCACGCTGATCGTCGCCCCAGAATTTGGAGCGGGCGTTCAGTTGCCGCCAGTCGCGCAGGGTTTCCGTTTGACCGACGGCTGCCCAATCGTTGGCGCGCCGGGTCAGGTATTGGCTGATGTGGTAGCGGAAACTGTTGGCCAGGATTTGCTGCTGTACGGTAGAGACATCAAGGTTGGACGGCGGGTCGATCAAGCCATCAGCCAGTGCCACCAGGTAGTCCATGGGGGCCATCTTTCCGCTGCCATGGAAGACGCCGGGGGCAAATTCGGTGCGCTCGATTTGAGCGGCAAAGTCGGGGAACACCGGTTGTCCTTCACCGTTCAAACGGAACAGCAACTCAGGCATGAACACAGGCACCAGTCGCGCCAGTGCGGTGCGAAAGTCCACGCCCATGGCCTCGCATCTGGGGTCAGGTGTCCACAGCGGATCGCGCGATTCGACCAGGGTTGCGCCCAGGTGCTCGGCCAACACGGTTTGAATTTCGCGCGCAGCCGCCTGGGTGATGGGCTCTGCTGCCTTGCTGCCTGCACTCAGCATCGATTCGCGCACCACCCCCAAGCGCACGCCGCGCAAGCTGCCAGCCTGGCCATCGCGGCTGAGATGGGCACTGTA
>JBEBAJ010000047.1:0-12737 GCA_041158965.1 Pseudomonadota bacterium
AGCCTCTGGCTGAAAAGGCCGTCAACTACAACCGCGCCCTGTACGACATCGCCACCCACACCGGCAGCAACTTCACCCAAGCGATGGAGTCCAAAGCGGCTGAAGCCCAAAAGGCATTTCAAGACATGCTGAACGCCACCACGGCCAACGCGCCGGCCGGTTCCGAGGCGGCCGTGGCCGCATTCAAGACGGCTGTGGCCGCAGGCAACAACGCCCTGGAGTCAGTACAAAAAGCCGTGCGCCAGGCGACAGAGATGGCCGACGCCAATGTCAAAGCCATGGCCGCCAGCGCAACCCCTGCCAAGGGCAGCAAGCGCCGCTGATCGGGTGAGGCCGAGCGGGGACTAGGCCCTGTTCAGCCCCCATCGATTGGGCTTAGGCTTTCTCTCGACGGCTCCGATATTCGGGGTCGTTTTTTTTTATCATTGGGGGATCGGGCCGCTACACTGCCGGCCCCGGCTTAGACAGGGAGCACAGCTTGGATCGGGTTCATGGCGTGGTGGTGGGGGCCGGCGTGGTGGGTTTGGCGGTGGCGCGGGCCTTGGCCTTGTCACCCCAAGGCAGCGGACGCGACTGGTTGGTGCTGGAGGCCGAGGCCACCATCGGCACCGGCACCAGTTCGCGCAACAGCGAGGTCATTCACGCCGGCATTTATTACCCTCAAGGGTCGCTGAAGGCGCGCTGGTGCGTGCGTGGCAAACACCTGCTGTACGAATACGCCGCCCAACGTGGGGTGGCACACCGGCGTTGCGGCAAACTGATTGTGGCCACCAGCGAAGCGCAGGTGGCGCAGTTGCAAGCCATACGGGCCAAGGCAGCTGCCAACGGGGTGGAGGATTTGGTGCTGTTGACGGCAGATGAAGCGCGTCAACTTGAGCCCGAGCTGCAATGCCTGGCAGCGCTGCATTCACCCAGCACCGGCATTGTGGACAGCCACGCCTTTATGCTGGCCTTGCAGGGTGACTTTGAAAACGCCGGTGGCATGGTGGCTTATCTGTCGGCCTTGCAGGGCGTGCGCATCACGCCGCAAGGGCATGAGTTGCGCACTGCCGACGGGACTGAGCTGGCTTGTGACGTGCTGGTGATTGCCAGCGGGTTAAACGCCCCCTTGTTGACGCGGGCCATACAGGGTTTGGACACGGCCGACGTGCCGCCAGCGTTTTATTGCAAGGGCAACTACTTCACCTTGTCCGGGCGTTCCCCTTTTACTCGATTGATTTACCCGGTGCCTGAAGCCGCCGGTTTGGGCGTGCACCTGACCATAGACCTGGGCGGGCAAGCCAAGTTTGGCCCGGACGTGCAGTGGACCGACCGCGCCGACGATTTGGTGGTGGATCCGCGCCGGGGCGATGCGTTTTATGCCGAGGTTCGCCGATACTGGCCCGGCTTGCCAGACGGGGCGCTGATCCCGGGCTATGCCGGCATGCGACCCAAGGTCAATGCGCCCGACCAGCCTGCCGCCGACTTTGTGCTGCACGGTCCGGACCAGCACGGCCATGCAGGCCTGGTGTCGCTGATGGGCATCGAGTCACCAGGCTTGACCAGCGCACTGGCCATCGGTGAAGCGGTGGTGCAGGCGGTGTATGCGGGCTAAGTAAGCCCTGGTTTGATTCAAAAATTCAGCGCATGGCCCGTATGGCCTTGGCCGCTTCAGTCACCAGCACTGGCCCCCGGTAAATCAGGCCGGTGTAGATTTGCACCAGATCGGCCCCGGCCTCGATCTTGCTCACCGCATCGGTACCGCTCAGTATGCCTCCCACGCCGATGATGGGCACTTGCGGCCCCAGGGCGGCGCGCAGGCGTCGGATGACCGCATTGCTTTTTTCCAGCACCGGTGCCCCGGAAAGGCCGCCTGCCTCCTGGGCATGAGCAAGCCCCTGCACCGCCTGGCGGTCCAGCGTGGTGTTGGTGGCGATCAGGCCCCAGGCGCCGTCGCTGGTGTCGGCGCAGCGCCGTTGCAGGGTGGCGGCCAGGAGGTCGATTTGGGCTTCGTCCAGGTCGGGCGCGATTTTGACGAACAGCGGTACCCGGCGCGGTTGCCGATGTGCCAACTCGTGTCGCTTGTCGGCCAGTGCAGACAGCAAGGCATCGAGTGCCTCGTCGGATTGCAGGCTGCGCAGGTTTTTGGTGTTGGGGCTAGAGATGTTGACCGTGATGTAGTCGGCGTGGGGGTAGACGCCCTCCAGGCCAATGAGGTAGTCGTCAACGGCCCGCTCGATGGGGGTGGCGGCGTTTTTGCCGATGTTCAGGCCCAGCCGGATGCCCTCGGCTTGGCCGACGCTGCGGGCCTGGCGGACGTTGTCGAGGAAGGCTTGCAACCCTTCGTTATTGAAGCCCAGGCGATTGATGAGGGCGTTTTGTTCGGGCAGTCGAAAAATGCGCGGCTTGGGGTTGCCCGGCTGACCCAATGGTGTGACGGTGCCCACTTCGACAAATCCAAAGCCCAGGGCGGCCATGCCGTCGATGCAGCGGGCGTTTTTGTCCAAACCTGCGGCCAGGCCCACGCGATTGGGAAAGCGCAGCCCGGCCACCGTGACCGGGTCGTTGATGCGGTCTTGGGCATAAAGGCGACCCAGGGGGCTGTGTTGGGTGCGGGCCAAGGTGGCGATCATGGCGTCGTGCGCGGCCTCCGGGTCGAGGCTGAACAGGGCAGGGCGCAAGAGGCGGTAAGACAGGTCGTTGAGCATGGATAATCCGTTTCAGATTCAACTGGTATTTTCGCCCATGTCCACTCCTTTGCTCACCCAAGATCAACTCAAGGCCCAAGTGGGCCGCGCCGCTTTGGCCTATGTCGTTCCCGGCCAGGTGCTGGGGGTCGGCACTGGCTCGACGGTGAACCACTTTATTGATGCCTTGGCCAGCATCAAAGACACCATCCCGGGTGCAGTCTCGAGTTCGGTGGCATCGACCCAGCGCATGCAGGCTTTGGGCATACGGGTGTTTCAAGCCAATGAGGTCGGCACTTTGTCGGTCTATATCGACGGGGCCGACGAGATCGATGGACAGGGTCACATGATCAAAGGGGGTGGTGCGGCGCTGACGCGAGAAAAAATCGTTGCCGCCCAGTCGCAGCAATTCGTCTGTATTGCCGACGCCAGCAAAAAGGTGGAGGTGCTGGGCCGCTTTCCGCTGCCGGTTGAGGTCATTCCGATGGCCACCCAGCGCCTGATTCGCCAGTTTGCCGCCCTGGGCGGTCAGGCCGCGGTGCGACTGAAGGATGGGCAACCCCTGGTCACCGACAACGGGCAGCATATTTTGGATGTGCAGGGTTTGACGATCAAAGACCCGTTGGGGTTTGAGACGCTGGTCAGCCAGTGGCCAGGGGTCATCACGGTGGGGGTGTTTGCCCACCAAAAGGCCCATGTCTGCCTGCTCGGCACCGAGCAGGGCGTGCAGACACTGGCCTTTGCGCTTTAGGTGGCACAAATTGGGGTCTGACCCCAATTAATGTGACCCCAATTAATGGTTGCTTATTCGCCACGGAAATCATTGGGGTTCGGTCCCAATGGGTCGGGCTTAAGCCATGCCCTGGTGGCGCAGGAGGGCGTCGATGCTGGGCTCGCGGCCCCTGAAGGCTTTGAATGACTCCAGTGCAGGGCGGCTGCCACCGGCTTCCAGGATTTCACGCCGGTAGCGGCGGCCGGTGTCTATGCTGGGGTTGCCGTCGGAGTCCGCGCTTTCTTCAAATGCGGCATAGGCATCGGCTGAGAGCACCTCGGCCCACTTGTAGCTGTAATAGCCTGCGCTGTAGCCACCGGCAAAGATGTGGCTGAAGCTGTGCGGCATGCGGCTGAATTCCGGGGCGGGCAAGACGGCCACTTCGCCTCTGACCTGGGCCAACAGTTCAAGGGCGCGAGCCTGAGCGGGCTCGGCGTGCAGCCGCATGTCAAAGAGGGCGAACTCGACCTGGCGCAGGGTTTGCAGTCCGCTTTGGAAGTTTTTGGCGGCCAGCATTTTGTCAAACAGGGCACGTGGCAGCGGCTCGCCGGTGTCGACATGTGCTGTCATGTGGCGCAACACCGACCACTCCCAGCAGAAGTTCTCCATGAACTGGCTGGGCAGCTCGACCGCATCCCATTCAACGCCGCTGATGCCGCTGACGTCGCGCTCGTTGATTTGGGTGAGCATGTGGTGCAGGCCGTGGCCGAATTCGTGGAACAAGGTGGTCACATCGTCGTGGGTGAGCAAGGGCGGCTTGCCATTGACGCCTTCGGCGAAGTTGCACACCATGTGGGCGATGGGGGTTTGCAGCTGGCCATCGTCGGGGCGCATCCAGCGGGCACGCACGTCGTCCATCCATGCGCCGCCGCGTTTGCCCGTGCGGGCCGGGGGATCGAGGTAAAACTGGCCCACCAACTGGCCCTGGCGCTCGATGCGATAAAACTCGACCGACTCGTGCCAGACCGGTGCCTGGTCGCGGCGTATGTTGACTTCAAACAGTGTTTCAACAATTTTGAACAGGCCGGCCAACACTTTGGGGGCGGGGAAATAGGCTTTGACTTCCGTTTCGCTGAAGGCGTAGCGGTTTTCTTTGAGGTGCTCACCGATGAAGGTCCAGTCCCAAGGCTGGGGGTCGTTGAGCCCCAGGTGAGTCCGGGCATGTTCGCGCAAATCGGCCACATCGCGCTCGGCATAAGGCTTGGCCCGGCGCGCCAGGTCGCGCAAGAAGTCGATGACGTGATCGGGTCCGGGGGCCATTTTGGTGGCCAGCGAGACCTGGGCCGCGTTGGCGTAGCCCAGCAACCGGGCTTCTTCCTGGCGCAAGGCCATGATTTCGGCGATCAGGCCCGTGTTGTCCAGGGTTGGGTCGCTGCCCAGATCTGAGGCGCGTGTGGCGTAGGCACGGTAGACCTCGTGGCGCAAATCACGGTCTTTGGCGTACTGCATGAGGGGCAGATAGCAGGGCATTTTCAGGTTGAGCAGGTGACCGGACTCGCCCCGGGCCTGCGCGGCCTGGGCCGTGGCCGACAACACATCTTCGGGCACACCGTCCAGGCGATTGCGGTCGACCCGCAGCGACCAGCGGTCGGTGGCGTCCAGCACATGCTCGCTGAACTGCTGGGCCAATTCGGCCTGTCGCTCTTGAATGGCGGCAAAGCGGGCTTTGGCGTCGCCGGTCAATTCGGCACCCGAGAGCACAAAGTTGCGCAGGGCCAGGTCGTGGGCACGTTGCTGTTCAGCGTTGAGTGTGCTTTTGTCGATGGCCTTGTATTTGGCGTACAGGCGCTCATCGGCGCCCAGCTGTGTGTAGAACTCGGTGACGCGTGGCAGGGCGGCGGTGTAGGCCGCGCGCAACTCGGGCGTATCGGCCACGGCGTGCAGATGCCCGACCATGCCCCAGGCACGACTGAGGCGCTCGGTGGCCACATCGAGTCGCGCGGCGAGTTGGCGCCAATGGGCCGGGAATGACGGGGCCACGACGGCCTCTTGGGCGGCTTGGGCGGCAGACAACAGTTCATCGACGGCGGGCCCGACATGCTCGGGACGAACGGCATCAAATCGGGGCAAGCCCGAAAAATCCAGCAATGGGTTCATGGCTCAGTGGGCGTCGGCGACGCGAGTGGCTGAAATGAGGGTGTTGGCCAACAACATGGTAATGGTCATGGGGCCAACCCCACCCGGAACAGGGGTGATGTGGCTGGCCACCTGGCGCACGCCTTCAAAGTCGACGTCGCCGCACAGCTTGCCCTGTTCGTCACGGTTCATGCCGACGTCGAGCACCACGGCCCCTGTTTTGACCATGTCTGCGGTCAGCAAGCGGGTCTTGCCCACCGCCGCCACAATGACGTCGGCTTGCAGGGTGTGGTGCTTGAGGTCGGGGGTGGCACTGTGACAGATGGTGACGGTGGCGTTCTTTTGCAGCAGCATCATCGCCATGGGCTTGCCCACTATGTTGCTGCGCCCGATCACGACGGCGTGTTTGCCACGCAGGTCATAGCCGATGTGCTCCAGCATCTTCATGCAGCCGTGCGGGGTGCAAGGCCAAAAGCCAGGCAGACCGGTCATGAGCGCACCGGCGCTGGCCACATGGAAGCCATCGACGTCTTTGTCGGGCGAGATGGCCTCGATGACTTTTTGCGCGTCGATGTGTTTGGGCAGGGGCAGTTGGACCAGGATGCCATGAATGGCGGTGTCGGCGTTCAAGGCGTGTACCCGCGCCAGCAAATCGGCTTCTGAAAGCGTGGCCGGCTGACGGTCGAGCAGGGAATGAAAACCGGCTTCTTCGCAAGCTTTGACTTTGTTGCGCACATAGACCTGACTGGCCGGGTCGTCGCCGACCAGAATGACGGCCAACCCGGGGCGCACGCCGCGTGCGATGAGGGATTGTGTTTGTTGGGCAAACTGCAGGCGCAACTGCCTGGACAGCGCAAGGCCGTCGATGAGTTGGGCCGCCATCAGACTTTGGACATGCCTTGGCCGAGGGCGATCTTGAGCAGATCGGCGACGGTGTTGGCATTGAGTTTTTCCATGATGTTGGCGCGGTGCGCCTCGACCGTTTTGATGCTGATGCCCAGATCGTCGGCGATTTGCTTGTTCAGGCGACCGGCCACGATGCGCTCCAGCACTTGGGCTTCGCGCGAGGTCAGCTTGGCCATGAGTGCCTCGCGGCTGGCGGCTTGCTGGTAACCGGCAAATGACTCTTTGGCATGTTCAAGCATGCGCTCGACCAGGGCCACCAGTGCGTCTTCCTGAAAAGGCTTCTGGATGAAATCCATGGCGCCTTTTTTCATGGTGTTGACGGCCATCGGGACATCGCCGTGGCCGGTGATGAAGACGATGGGCAGGGGGGAGCGACGCTCGATGAGTTTGTCTTGCAATTCCAGACCGGTCATCCCGCCCATGCGGATGTCCACGATCAGGCAGGCCACTTCGCGCGGGTCGTAGCGCGACAGAAAGGTTTCGGCAGAGTCAAAACAGCGGACCCGGTAGTCTTTGCCTTCCAGCAGCCATTGCAAGGAATCGCGCACTGCCTCGTCGTCATCGACCACGTATACAGTGCCTTTTTTGGGGATCAAGCTCATGTCGTCATGCTCCGGAAGGAGGTAAAACTTGGGAATCTTCAGCAGACATTTCAGATACCTGGACCGGTATCCAGAAGGAAAACCGGCAACCTTGAATCTGGTCGCCATTGTAGATGTTCTCGGCCTCCATGCGCCCCTGGTGCGACTCGACGATGCTGCGGCACAAATTCAGGCCTATCCCCATGCCTTCGGCCTTGGTGGAATAAAAGGCTTCAAACAAGCGCTCCATCGCTTGCGGTGACAAGCCGTTGCCGGTGTCGGTCACGCTGAACTGAACCACGGCCTGGCCGTCTATGTCGCGAGGCACCACCTGCAATTCCACATGCCTGAGGGGAGCAGGCCGTTGGGCATTGTTGATGGCCTCCCCGGCGTTTTTGAGCAGGTTGATCATGACTTGCTCGATCAGGATCGGGTCGACCAACAGGGGGGGCAATCGGCTGGAGACGAAGTAGCTCAAGCGCACCTGCTGGCGGCGCAGTTCGATGTCGGCCAGCTCCACAGCCTCGCTCACCATGCGTGCCACATGGGTGGGGGTTCGGTTGGGCTCGCTGCGTTTGACAAAGCTTCGGATGCGCTGAATGATTTGCCCTGCCCGTTGCGCCTGGTGGGCGGTTTTTTCCAGCGCACTGAGCATGTCTTGAGGGTTGATCTGCTGATTTTTGATGCGAGACACCAAGCCGTTGGCGTAGTTGGAGATGGCGGTCAGCGGCTGGTTGAGCTCATGCGCCACGCTGGAGGCCATCTCACCCATGGTGATCAGCCGGCTCACACTTTGCGCGCGTTCGGCTTGTTGCTCGGCCTGTGCCTCGGCATTGCGCCGGGGGGTGATGTCAGACGCGATGACCATTTGGGCCAGGCGCCCATCCACCCAATTCAGGTAGCGGGTTCTGATTTCCAGCCATTTTTGCAAGTCAGGGACATAGATTTCGGCGTTCTCGGACATCGACACAGCCGATAAGGCCTCGGTCGGCAGACCGACCATGGCGTCGACGGGGTCCGGGTTTTGATCCTGCATGGCATCGGGCATACCGGCTTTTTCCAGCATGTCCAGGTGGCCGGTGCTGGCGTGGCCGAACCACTGTCTATACATTTTGTTGGTGAACAACAACTCGGCGCTGCCCAAAGGGGCCACGGACACCGAGGCGTCAAGGGCTTCCAGCACCGTCGTGAAGCGTTCGTAAGAGGCCGATAACTGCTCCCTGATGCGGTTGGGCTCGGTGATGTCGGTCATGGAAGTCATCCAGCCGGTTTGCAAACCGGAGGCGTCGATCAGGGGTGAGACATACATGCGGGCATCGAACAAAGTGCCGTCTTTGCGTTTGACCCGCACTTGCATGCCCGTCGGGCCGGTGCGACCGCTGATTTCATCGTTCAGGACATTCATCAGCATGTCGCGGTCTGATTCGGGCCAGTAGGGGTAGGGCGGGGTGCTGCCGACCAGCTCGTTTTCATTCCAGCCCGTCATTTTGCAAAAAGCGGCATTGACATAAGTGATGCGACCGTTCATGTCCAGCGCCCGCATGCCCGTCAGGATCGAGTTTTCCATGGCCCGCCTGAAGTTGGTCTCGGCGATCAAGGCCCGTTGGGTTTGCAAGCGGCGTCGGGTGTGGCGCCAGGTGCCGATCAGCATCCAGACGGTCAAGGCGCTGAGGGCGGCGACCAACCAGAACAGGGCTTGCCCCACCAGCCCTTGAGAGGTTCTATAGGCTTGAGTGCGCAACAACAGGTTGTCACCCACCGGAGACACCGGCACGGTGAATTCAAAGGTTTCGTTGGACCAGGGTGTGGACAGGCGCGACCTGGGCTGAATTCTTTGCCCCAAAAGCAATTGATCTTCCGCGTCGAGGAAGGAAACCGCGTGGCGTGAACTCACCTCGACGGGAACGGCATAGCGCAAGAGTGCATCGAGAGAGTAGACCGTCAGAATCACGCCCTTGAACTCGCCTTGCGCGATCAGGGGAACATACAGCTGCAAATGCGGCACTGTGGCTTGGCCGTTGTTGAGCTGTGTGATCGGGTCTGAATAGACGGCTTCTTGAAGGTCGCGAGACAAACCGAAGGCGACCCCGGCGGCCTTGGAGCGCATCAAGTCGCTGCTGAGCCTCAGCAGGCTGCTGTTGTTGCCCTCCAATGAGACGCCAGCGCGCAAGCGCCGGGTGGCATCCATCCAGTTGATGGAGGAAATTTCCGGGTATCGCTCCATCATGCCCATCGATTCCGACTGGAATTGGCGCACATTGAACTCGCCCTCGGCCACCGTTTTCGCCAGTCGCATCAGTTGTTCTTGGCGCTCAATGAGTCGCAGACGCAGTCTTTGCTGAGCGTATTCGGCGTCACGGCGCACACTTTCCTGTTCGCGCCCGATTTCTTCGTAACGCAGAAACGCAAAGGCCAGGGTGATGGCGGCCAGAAACAACAAGACCGCCACCAGGGGCCCGAGCATGGCCAAGCGGTCTTGCCGGTTGGGACTTTGGCGACGCCACCAACCCAGCCAACGCTGACCGATGTGTTGCCAAGGGGCAAAACGGATGGACTTTGAGTTCATTGTGTGTGAGTGTAGAGGGGTCTGGTGTGTCGTGAATTTTGTAATGTGAAATGAAAATGCACGATTTGAAATTATGAAAAAATTGTGCGACACTTGCTTTCATCGTAAAAGGAGACTGATCATGTCCGCATTGCCCCAAGATGCCGGTCGTGCCACAGACGCACAGGCCGATACCCAAGAAACCCAGGAATGGATGGATGCCTTGAGTGCGGTCATTCAGGCCGAGGGCCCTGAGCGTGCCCACCAATTGCTGGAAGATTTGCTGGAGCATGCGCGCGAGAACAGCATCGACATGCCTTTCTCGGCCACCACGGGTTATGTGAACACGATCGAGCCTTCTCAGGAGGCCATCTGCCCTGGTAATATCGAAATTGAAGAGCGTTTGCGTGCCTACATGCGCTGGAACGCGATGGCCATGGTGGTGCGGGCCAACCGGCACAACCCGGAAGATGGCGGTGATTTGGGCGGACACATCGGCTCGTTTGCCTCGCTGGCGCACATGCTGGGCGCGGGCTTCAATCACTTTTGGCATGCCGAGAGCGAGAACCATGGGGGTGATTGCGTCTACATCCAGGGCCATGTGTCGCCAGGCGTATATGCCCGTGCATACCTTGAGGGGCGTCTGACCGAAGAGCAGATGCTGAATTTCCGTCAGGAAGTCGACGGCAAGGGTTTGTCGAGCTACCCCCACCCCAAGCTGATGCCCGAGTTCTGGCAGTTCCCGACCGTGTCCATGGGCCTGGGCCCCTTGATGGCCATTTATCAGGCGCGTTTTTTGAAGTATTTGCATGCCAGGGGCATCGCCAACACTGAAAACCGCAAGGTCTGGGTGTTTTGCGGCGATGGCGAGATGGACGAGGTCGAGTCTATGGGCGCCATAGGGTTGGCCGCACGCGAAAACCTGGACAACCTGATCTTTGTCATCAACTGCAATTTGCAGCGTCTGGATGGCCCGGTGCGCGGCAACGGCAAGATCATTCAGGAGCTGGAAGGAGAGTTCCGGGGCGCTGGCTGGAATGTGCTCAAGCTCATATGGGGCAGCAACTGGGACCCCTTGCTGGCCCGCGACAAAGACGGTGCCCTGCGCAAAATCATGATGGACACGCTGGACGGCGACTATCAGGCCTTCAAGGCCAATGATGGGGCGTTTGTGCGCAAGCAATTCTTTGGCCGTGACCCACGCACCCTGGAGATGGTCGCGCACATGAGCGACAACGACATCTGGAATCTGCGCCGTGGTGGCCATGACCCGCAAAAGGTTTATGCGGCTTACCATGCGGCGGTTCAGCACAAGGGCCAGCCCACGGTGTTGCTCATCAAGACCGTGAAGGGCTTTGGCATGGGCAAGGCCGGTGAGGGTAAAAACACCGTCCACCAGACCAAGAAGATGACGGACGACGACATCAAGGCCTTTCGCGACCGGTTCAACATTCCCATTCCCGACAGCGAATTGGGCAAGTTGCCGTTTTACAAGCCTGCCGACGACACCCCGGAAATCAAATACCTGCACGAGCGCCGTAAAGCCCTGGGGGGTTACCTGCCCAAGCGCCGCATCAAGGCCGATGAACAATTCACCGTGCCATCGCTCGATACCTTCAAGGCCGTGCTGGAGCCCACCACCGAGGGGCGTGAGATTTCAACCACCCAAGCGTATGTGCGCTTCCTGACGCAGTTGCTGCGCGACAAGGCCCTGGGCCCGCGTGTGGTGCCCATTCTGGTGGACGAGGCCCGCACCTTTGGCATGGAAGGTTTATTCCGCCAGGTCGGCATTTATAACCCCTTGGGACAGCAATACACGCCCGTCGATAAAGACCAGGTGATGTACTACAAGGAAGACAAAGCGGGCCAGATCTTGCAAGAGGGCATCAACGAGGCGGGTGGCATGGCCAGCTGGATCGCTGCGGCGACGAGCTACAGCACCAGCAACCGCATCATGGTGCCCTTTTATGTGTATTACTCGATGTTCGGTTTTCAACGCATAGGCGACCTGGCCTGGGCGGCTGGCGATATGCAGGCGCGAGGTTTTTTGTTGGGCGGCACTTCGGGGCGCACCACCCTCAATGGCGAGGGCCTGCAACACGAAGACGGCCACAGCCACATACTGGCGGGCACGATTCCGAACTGCATCAGCTATGACCCGACTTTTGCGCATGAGGTGGGGGTGATCTTGCACCATGGCTTGAAGCGAATGGTCGAGAAACAGGACAACGTCTACTATTACCTGACGTTACTGAATGAGAACTACGCCATGCCGGGCCTGACCCCAGGCACCGAAGAGCAAATCATCAAGGGCATGTACCTGTGCAAGCCCGGACCCAAGGGCAAGGTCAAAGACTTGCGCGTGCAATTGATGGGCTCGGGCACCATTTTGCGCGAGGCCATTGCCGCCCAGGCTTTGCTGGCCACCGATTGGGGCATTGCCTCGGATGTCTGGAGTTGCCCCAGCTTCAATGAACTGGCCCGCGACGGACAAGACGTCGAGCGTCACAATCTGTTGCACCCGACCGACACCCCGCGCGTGCCATTTGTGGCCCAGCAACTGGAAGGCCACGCCGGACCGGTGGTCGCCTCGACCGACTACATGAAAAACTACGTCGAACAGATCAGGCCCTTTGTGCCGCGTGACCGCGTGTTCAAGGTTCTGGGTACCGATGGCTTTGGCCGCTCTGACTTCCGCAGCAAGCTGCGTGAACATTTCGAGGTGAACCGCCACTACATCGTGCTGGCTGCCCTCAAGGCGCTGGCCGAGCAAGGCAGCTTGCCGCTGGAGAAGGTGTCTGATGCGATCAAGAAGTACGGCATCAAGACCGACAAGATCAACCCCTTGTACGCCTGAGGCGGAGCACAACATGGCACAAATAGAAATCAAGGTTCCTGACATTGGCGACTTCAAAGAGGTGGCTGTCATTGAGCTCCTGGTCAAGCCCGGAGACAGCGTGGTGGCCGAGCAGTCGCTCATCACCGTGGAGTCAGACAAGGCATCGATGGAGATACCTTCCTCGCACGCCGGTGTGATCAAAGAACTGAAGATCGCCTTGGGCGACAAAGTTTCTGAGGGCTCGGTGTTGGCTGTGCTTGAAGTGGCGGGCGAGGGCGCTGCTGCCCCTGCCTCTGCTGCTGCGGCCCCTGCGCCTGCTGCCGCCCCTGCGCCTGCTGCTGCCCCTGCACCT
>JBEBAJ010000048.1:0-12723 GCA_041158965.1 Pseudomonadota bacterium
CGGCGTGATCGCCGACGACCGGCAGGTCGAGTCTTTGGCCGGCATCATGGGCGGGCAGGCCACTGCGGTGGGTGACGATACCCGTGACATCTACATCGAGGCTGCGTTTTGGTGGCCTCAGGCCGTGGCCGGGCGCTCGCGCCGCTACAACTTCAGCACCGATGCCGGGCACCGTTTCGAGCGTGGCGTTGACCCTGACTTGACGGTGGCGCACATCGAGCGCATCACCCAACTGGTGCTGGACATTTGTGGAATGGCCGACACCCGGGTGGGGCCCATCGATGACCAGACCTTGAATTTGCCACCCAGAAAGCCCGTTAGCCTGCGGGTGGCGCGTGCCGTCAAAGTGATAGGCATGGACCTGAGCCAGGACCGAATGGCACAGGCCCTGCGCGGACTGGGGTTGCCGGTGGTCGAGGCCCCTGGTGTGCTCACCGTCACTCCACCGTCTTACCGCTTTGACTTGCAAATCGAAGAAGACCTGATCGAAGAAGTGGCCCGAATGGTGGGCTACGACCACCTCCCCACCACTGCGCCGCGCGCCCCCACGACTCCCAGGGTGCGACCCGAGTCACAACGTGGCAGTTATGCGGTGCGCCGTCAAGCAGCAGCACTGGGCTATCAGGAAACCATCAACTACAGCTTTGTGGAAGAGGCTTGGGAAAACACTTTGGCCGGTAACCCTGCCCCGATCCAATTGCTCAACCCCATCGCCAGCCAGATGAGCGTGATGCGCTCATCGCTGATCGGGGGCTTGTTGCAGGCGGTGAAGTTCAACCTCGACCGCAAAGCCCATCGGGTGCGCGTGTTCGAGGTGGGGCGCGTGTTTTTGCGTGACGACACCGTGGTAGACAGTGACACCACCGTCCAAGGCCTGAGCCAGCCGATGCGCCTGGCCGCAGTGGCCTACGGCCCCTTGAACCCTTTGCAATGGGACAACCCTGAAAGGGGGGCCGATTTTTACGACGCCAAAGCCGATGTGCAGGCCTTGCTGGCTCCCGCCGTTGCCGTG
The DNA here is from genome assembly GCA_041158965.1 of Pseudomonadota bacterium. Lineage (GTDB taxonomy): Bacteria > Pseudomonadota > Gammaproteobacteria > Burkholderiales > Burkholderiaceae_C > Limnohabitans. The sequence continues at coordinate 1,013 of JBEBAJ010000048.1, forward strand.
TATGAACCCGCAGAGCACCCGGCCATGCACCCGGGTCGCTGTGCCGCCGTGAAATTGAATGGGCAACTGGTTGGACATGTGGGCGAATTGCATCCGCGCTGGCGCCAACAATGGGATTTACCGCAGGCCCCTGTGCTGTTCGAACTCGCGCTCGATGCTTTGATGCACCGCGCGGTGCCCCAGTTCCATGGGGTGTCGCGCCAGCAGCCGGTCGAGCGTGACATGGCCATTGTGGTGTCAGAGTCTGTGACCCACGATCAATTGTTGGCCGCCATCCATGCGGCCCCCACTTCGGGCTTGTTGCGCCAGGCGGTGCTGTTTGATGTCTATCGCCCCAAACAAGCCGGTGCCGGCTTGGAGCCTGGCCACAAGAGCCTGGCGGTTCGCCTGACCCTGCAAAACGACGAGGCCACGCTGACCGATGCCGAAATCGATGAGGTGGTCAGAGCCATCTTGAGACAGACCGAGCAAGACCTCGGCGCCCGATTGCGCGCCTGACCCCATACGGAGCCACCATGGAACTGTCATTTGACCATCTTGAGACCCCGGCGCTGACCAAGGCCCAGTTGGCGGAAATGCTGTTCGAGCAAATCGGCTTGAACAAGCGCGAGTCCAAAGAGATGATCGACGCGATTTTCGATCTCATCACCCAAAAGCTGGTCCAAGGTGAAGAGGTGAAGATTTCCGGGTTTGGCAATTTCCAGATCCGCACCAAATCGCCCCGGCCAGGGCGCAATCCACGCACGGGTGAGCCCATCCCCATCGAGGCCCGTCGCGTGGTCACCTTCCATGCCAGCCACAAACTCAAAGACCAAATCCAGAGCGGCCACACCCAGGACATCAAGACCCTGGACGCTTAGGGAAGCTCTGCATGCAGAGCTTCCCTAGGCGGGAGCTTGATGACAGAGAAAAAATAAATCGGGTTTGCCCCTTCCCTTTGGGTGTGTTTTTCGTGTAACCTCCGTCCCCTGTCTTTGAATAAACCCAGACCATGGAAACGGTTTCACTGCCGCCGATCCCTGCCAAGCGCTATTTCACCATTGGTGAAGTCAGCGATTTGTGCGCGGTCAAGCCGCATGTGTTGCGTTACTGGGAACAAGAATTCACCCAGCTGCGGCCCATGAAGCGGCGCGGCAACCGCCGTTACTATCAGCATCATGAGGTTTTGATGATCAGGCGCATTCGCGACCTGCTCTACGATCAGGGCTTCACCATCAGCGGTGCGCGCAACAAGCTGCAAGAATTGGTGCAAGAGCAACGAGAGCGCCGCATGGCCGGACCTGATTTATTAGCCGGTGTCGAAATTCTGGCCGCAGACCCCCGCATCGACGAAAGCAAGCTGACCGAATTGCCACGCTGGCAATTGGTGCGTCGCGAACTCAGCGAGATTCGCGCCTTGCTCGGTTGAAAACGGGGCAGGGCAGTATTTGGATTCGGGTTATAATGCTGTTCTTCGGCGTGTAGCGCAGCCTGGTAGCGCACTTGCATGGGGTGCAAGGGGTCGCGAGTTCGAATCCCGCCACGCCGACCAACACACAACACGGGCGACAGTTCACAAGACTGTCGCCCGTTTTTATTTTTGTGGCCGCTCATTCATTTTTACGCTCTGAACCTGATGACCTTTGCCCTAGGGAAACTCTGCAGCCCCCCCCCATGCGCCGTTTAAACCGAGGTTTTTTCCATGAGGCGCACCATCCATACCGATGAAAAACGGGCCATGCCTGATCATTGAAAAAGAAGGCAAAATAGCGTTTTTACGTTTTGGAAATAAATATGAGCTTAGACAAGCTTTTGAAAGCTGAAATGTTGCGCCAGTCCAAGCGGGCGACCAAGGCCGATTTGGGCGATGTGACCAAGAAACTCAACGCCCAACGCAAAGAGATTGTGGCACTCAAGCGGCAGGTGTCTGAATTGACCAAGGCGATGAAGAAAGTGACTCGGCTGGCTCCCCAGAGCGGCCCTCGCGTCGAGGCGACGCCGAGCGATCAGAAATTGCGTTTCAGGGCCCCGGGCTTTGCATCGCTGCGACAAAAGCTGGGCTTGACCCAAGCCGAGATGGCCCGATTGATCGGGGTCTCTGCACTGTCCGTGCTGAAGTGGGAGAAAGGCGCATCGCGTCCGCGCGCCAGCCAGTTGGCCGCCATTGCCGCTGTTCGCAAAATGGGCAAGCGTGAAGTCTTGAAAAAACTGGAGTCCTGATCAGGGCCGTCGAACGGGCCGCTTTATTGCCAGCGGGTCAACTCGATGTGCAGGCCCTCGTTCGCACCGGAAAACGATACCGCACCATCTTGTATGGTGGCTTGAAGCTGCATGCTGCGCTCGGCCATGCGGGCCATGGCTTGGCTTTGTTCTGAGGGCACCCGCCAAACTTCCAGTTTGCTCAGCCTTTGCACCTTGGGTTGCAGGCTGCGCCACCAGACTTCGGCGGCGTGATGAAAGGCATAAACCCGAACCACATCGGCTTTCTGGCAGGCCTTGGCCAGTGGCTTTTCTTCCGGTTGCCCCACCTCGGCCCACAACCGCACTGCGCCAGTGAAGTCTTTCAGGCTGAGGTCCGGGTCATCGGGGTCTGATAACCCGGCACCAAAAGCCAGGGTGCCGTCACCCTGGCACAGATCATGGAGCTCGTGCGCATTGAGCGCCAAGGCCAGCAAACGAACCATCATGCGCTCGTCGTTTTCACTGGGGTGACGGGCCAGGGTGAGCGCATGGTCGGCGTAGTAACCATGGTCGATGTCAGCGATGGATAGATTGGCTTTGAAGATGGTGGATTTAAGGGCCATGGGGTCGATTGTGGCAGAACCTCGGGTAATTACGGATGAGAGGTGAAAACTCAAGAATTAAAATGAAAGCGCTTTCAAAGCCGAAACATCATGAAATTTCCTGTTTTCATTATTGCCATGTGTCTGGGGACGATGCTGCCATTGCAGGCGCAAGTGGTGCTCACGGTGGCCGCTTATCCGGCGGTCGATGACATTGTGCGCGCGGCATTGCCGGAGTGGAAAAAACGACATCCGAATGTCGAGGTCAAAGTGGTGGGGCGTGATTTTTCTGATCATCACACGGCCATGACCACGGCTTTGTCGGCCTCATCCGGATTGCCCGATGTGATGACGATTGAATATGGCTATTTGGGCCGTTTTGCACAAAGCGGCGGCTTGGAGGATTTGAGTCAACCGCCTTATCAGGCCGATACATACCAATATCGATTTGTGTCATATGCCTGGGCTCAGGCGCGCGTCGATGTGCATGGCCAAGTGGCCATGCCGACCGACATCGGCCCGGGAGTCATGTTTTACCGCCAGGACTTGATGCTCAAGGCGGGCATCGATGTCAAACAACTCAGTCAGAGCTGGGATGGATTTCTGGCTTCGGCGAGGCAACTCAAAACCCGCACCGGTGCCTATATGGTGGCCCACGCCCGCGATGTCAAAGACGTGATGATTCGCGCCCATTTAGCCCCGGGCGAAGGCATTTATTACGATGCCCAAGGTCAGTCCGTGGTTGGCACCTCGCCGCGTTTCAAACAGGCCTTCGAGATGGCGCTGGCGATCAGGCAACAAGGCCTGGACGCCAAGGTCAACGCATGGTCCAACGATTGGAGTGAATCCTTGCGCCGTGGCCAGGTGGGTACGCAGATGATGGGGGCTTGGTTGGGTGGTCATTTGCAAAACTGGTTGGCCCCGCAAACGGCCAAAATGTGGCGCAGTGGCCCATTGCCGCAAGGTGCTGCTTTGTCATGGGGGGGCACCTTTTATGCCATACCCAAGAAATCGGGTCAAAAGGTGCTGGCTTGGGATTTGATTCAGCACCTCACTTTGCAGGTGACGCAACAACAGCAGGCGTTTGAGAAGTTCAACGCATTTCCGGCTTTGCTGGAGGCCCAAAAAGGCAGTTTCTTCGAGCAAGAGATCGGGTTTCTCGGGGGGCAAAAGGCCCGGCTGGAATGGCGTGAATCGGCCCAACGCATTCAGGCCACCCGGGTGTTTCGCAACGACCCCATTGCGGAAGAACTGGTCAATGCCGAGCTCGATTTGGTGCTGACCCGAGGCAAGCCGATCGATGTCGCCTTGGCCGATGCCCATCGCATGGTGCAACGAAGGGCTCAGCGATGAACCGGTATGTTGTGGGCGCCCGAATGGCACCTTATGTGCTGTTGATGCCTTTTATTGTTTTGTTTTTGGTGTTTGGGCTGTTTCCCATCGGGTTTTCTTTCTATCTGATGTTCCATACCTGGGACCCTGTGCAGGGCATGGATGCCATGCAATATGTCGGGGCAGAGAACCTCGTGTTTGCGGTTCAAGACCCGTTGCTTTGGACTTCCCTGTACAACACATTGTGGCTGGCGGTGGCTTCCGGGGTGCCGCAACATCTGGTGGCCATCCCTTTGGCCTATTTGATCAATGAAAAATTGGGCCCTTGGCGAAATGCCGCCATGGGTGTTTATTTTTTACCTTACATCACCTCCACTGTGGCGGTGGCGATCATGTTCGCTACATTGTTCTCGACCGACTACGGGGCAGTCAATTCGATCTTGCAAACCCTCTCCTCGCATGCCGGGCTGGCCAGTGTATTGCCTGCTCAAGCCATCGATTGGCTGGGGCAGCCCGAGACCATCAAGCCGGTGTTGTCGTTGGTGATTTTTTGGCGTTATGTGGGCTTTAACACGGTGCTTTATGTGGCGGCCATGCAGGGCATCCCGCGCGATCTGTATGAGGCCGCCGTGCTCGATGGGGCCAGCCCTTGGCGGGTGTTTTGGCACATCACTTTGCCCCAGTTGCGCCCCATGATGTACTTCGGCGTCACCCTGACCCTGATTGGCGGCTTGCAGCTGTTTGAAGAGCCCTTCATTTTGACGGGGGGGAAAGGTGGCATCGAATATGCCGGCATGACCACTGCCTTGTACATGTATCGAACGGCCTTCGAGTTCAGCGACTTTGGCTTGGCCAGCGCCATATCCTGGTTGCTGTTCGCCTTGATTTTGGTGCTGACTTTGGTCACGCATCGCGCTTTTAAAACCAAGGGAGAGCGCTGATGTCATCTGAGGTCAGAAATCAAGCGTCGAGCCTGGGGCTGGTGGGGTGGTGTTTTCTGGGGCTGGGCGGCCTGGCAATGCTGGCCCCTTTTTACGCCATGTTCGTGTTCGCCACCCACTTGCGGTCTGATATTTTCAGTGTGCCTCCCCCGCTGTGGTTTGGTGGGCATTTTTTCGACAACCTCGCGATCCTGATGCAAAAGATCCCGTTTTGGAGAAACCTGGCTTGGTCGCTTTATGTGGGACTGATGTCCACTGGATTGACTTTGCTGTTTTGTTCGATGGCGGGATACGCTTTTGCCGTCTATGAATTCCGCTTCAAAAAGCCTTTGTTTGCCCTCGTGATGGCGACCATGCTGATCCCTTCTTTTCTGGGCATGATCCCCAGTTTCATGATCATGGATGCCCTGGGCTGGATCGATCAGCACAAAGCGCTGTACTGGCCTGCAGCGGCACCTGCCATGGGCATCTTCCTCATGCGCCAATACATCGAGTCGGCCATCCCTCGTGAACTGATTGAGGCGGCCCGGATGGATGGATGCAGTGAGCTGGGCATCTATGGCCGAGTGGTGGTCCCTCTGCTCGGACCCGCATTTGGAACCCTGGGACTGATCACCTTCATTGCATCGTGGAACAATTTCATCGGGCCCCTGATCGTGATGCGGTCGACCGAGAACTACACCTTTCCACTGGCCTTGCGCAGTGTTCAAAGCCCGGTGGATACCGAGTGGGGGGCATTGATGGCCGGCTCTGCTGTGGCCGTATTCCCCTTGTTGTTGATGTTTATTTTTTCCTCACGCCGGCTCATTGAGGGGCTCACCGCCGGCGCTGTCAAGAGCTGATCATGCTGATGAAAACCCATACCCAGACTGAACTCGCCAAACAACATTTCCCCGCAGATTTCATTTGGGGGGTGGCAACCTCTGCCTACCAGATTGAAGGCGCCCACGATGTGGATGGGCGTGGGCCTTCCATCTGGGACACCTTTTGTGCCCAAGCCAAGGCGATTGCTGACGGCAGCAACGGTGACCTGGCCTGTGACCATTACCATCGCTGGTCAGAAGACCTCGACCTGATGGCCTCTTTGGGGGTCAATGCCTATCGGTTTTCGGTGTCTTGGCCGCGTGTGCAACCCCTGGGGATGGGGCCTTGGAACGAGGCTGGGTTTGATTTTTACGAGCGCTTGATCAAGGGTCTGGTTCAGCGTGGCATCAAGGCACATTTGACACTCAATCATTGGGATTTGCCTCAGCACCTGCAAGACCGGGGCGGGTGGGCAAACCGTGAGACCGTGGATCACTTTGTGTGCTACGCCAGAGAAGTGGCCCGTCGTTTGGGGGCTGACCTGAGCAGCATATGCACGCACAACGAGCCTTGGGTGATGGCGGTGCTGGGCCACGAACAGGGTGTGTTTGCCCCTGGCCATCGGTCCCGCTCGGAATCGCTGCAAGTGGCGCACCATTTGCTGCTCAGCCATGGACGGGCCGTGTCTTCTTTGCGCCAAGACGGGGTGACCGCTGAATTGGGCATCGTGCTGAATCTCTCGCCCATCTACCCGGCCTCTGACCAGCAAGCCGACATCGACAAGGCGCGGTTGGACGATGGCCTGGTGGCGCGCTGGTACCTGGACCCCCTCTTCAAGGGGCACTATCCAGCCGACGTGTGGGCGCATCTGGGCAGTGACGTCCCGGTTCACCCACCGTCCGACATGGCCGAGATCGCGCAACCCCTCGATTTTCTGGGTGTGAATTACTACACCCGGAATTTCTCTTCCAGTGGCAACCCCTGGGACGTGCGCAGCACCGGCAACGAGGTCACCGATATGGGTTGGGAGGTCTATCCACCTGGTTTGACCGAACTGCTTTGTCGCCTGCACCAAGACTATGCACCCAGGCGCTTGCGAGTGACTGAAAACGGAGCGGCTTTCAAAGACGATTGCCTCAATGGCGAGGTCAATGACGAGCGTCGGGAATCGTATTTGCGCGAGCACATCCGTGCCACCCTTGACGCGATTGAGCGCGGTGTGCCGGTGGATGCTTATTTCGCCTGGAGCCTGCTCGATAACTTTGAGTGGTCCAGCGGCTACGCCAAACGGTTTGGACTGATTTATGTGGATTACGACACTTTGCACCGCATACCGAAACGCAGTGCCAAATGGTATGGCCAGTTTCTGAAAGGCTGACATGGCCCGCATCGAGATCACTCAACTCGGCAAACGCTTCGGGGAACAAGCGGTCATCGAATCTTTGGATTTGTCGATTTCTGACGGCGAATTCATGGTGTTTGTAGGTCCTTCCGGCTGCGGCAAGTCCACCCTCTTGCGCCTCCTGGCCGGGTTGGAAGCCCCCAGCGCTGGACGAATGGCGTTTGATGGGGTTGATGTGACCCACATGGCGGCTGCCCACCGGGGTGCCGCCATGGTGTTCCAGAGTTATGCCTTGTACCCGCACATGACAGTGGCCGAGAACATGGCTTTTGGCCTGCGCATGGCGGGAGTCGCCCGGGCCGAGCGCGAAGCGTTGGTGGCGCAAACAGCCGACAAGTTGCAATTGACCCCTTTGCTGGGGCGCTACCCCAAGCAATTGTCGGGCGGACAACGCCAGCGGGTGGCGATCGGCAGGGCCATCGTGCGACGCCCCAAGGTGTTTTTGTTTGATGAGCCCTTGTCCAATCTGGATGCCTCGTTGAGGGTGCAAATGCGCATAGAGTTGGCCAAGTTGCACGCCGAGTTGGGAACCACCATGGTGTATGTGACCCATGACCAAACCGAGGCCATGACCCTGGGGCACCGGATTGCGGTGTTCAACCAAGGCCGCATTGAGCAGGTGGGGGCGCCGATGGACTTGTACAGATCACCGCGCAACCGATTTGTGGCCGAGTTTTTGGGCTCGCCCAAAATCAATGTGTTGCCTTGCCAGATTCAGCCTGACGGACGGTTGCGACTTGGGTCTCAGACCCTCGATGTGTCGGGTTGGCCTGAGCTGCTTCGTTCCCGACTGTCTTTGGGGGCGGCATTGGGCGTGCGACCCGAAGCCTGGCATATGCCAGCCGCTGATGGCGGGCTGAGAGGGCAGATTGAATTCATGGAGAACTTGGGCGATGTCCGCATGGCCTATGTGCGATGTGAAGGTTTGGATGAATTGGTGCGGGTCAAGACGAATCTGGGCGATGCAGAGGCGTTGCCAGGGCGCACAGTCGGACTGCAACCCGATGCCGATCAGTCCATGGTGTTTGACGGCCAGGGGGAGGTGATTTCATGAAAATAGAAAAATGGGGTTTATGGCGGCGTTTGCGTCCAGGATTGGGCGGCGCCTTTTTTGTTTGGGCCTGTGCCCTGCCTGGCCATGCCAGTGAGATCATGCCCGTGGGGGCTGGTGGCTGGCGGACCCAAGTCAGCACCGCCGATCTGGCGGTGCCGCCCGCGCCGTTTCGGACCCCTGAGATGCTCAAGCGGGCTGCGCCCACCAATCAGTGGTACTCGTCCATCATGTTCACCCGCTGGTCCGAGGTGCTTCATGCTGTGCCCTTGAGCGCCAAGGCCACCCCCAAAGGGCTGGAGATCGGTTATCCGCAAAAGACCATCACGCCCACCGAGCGTCAGGACGTGGAGGTGGTCTACCGGCATCAGGCTGACTTGACCTTGCGCCCTGAGGCATTTGTGCCCCAGGCCGCCTTGTTGGCCGGGCATTCTGATTGGGCGGTTGAGATGGCCTTTCAGGCCGCAGATGAGGCGATGTGGGCCACCGTGGCCCATGGCAGTCCTTTTGTATTTGCCCGTCTGAGCGTCGGCGATCTATGGCTTGATTTGGGCGATGGTTTGCAGGCCCAAGTCTGGGAGGCGGACAAAAGGGTTTTGACGGTGCACGGGGGCGGCAAACGCTTTGCGATCTTTGCGCCGACTGGAGGGCAATGGATGACGGGGGCTCAGGGCAGCCAAGCCTGGCGACTGGTCTTGCCTGCCGATCGGCGCTATGTGTCTGCGGCGGTGTTGCCCGATGACTCCGAGGCCACATTGAAACGGTTTCTGGCCAATGCATACGGTCACATCGTCGATACCCGGGCCGAATTCGAATTCAGACGTGACAGTGCCGAGGTGATCACCCGGTTCACTCAAACCGTCCGAACCTATGAAGGGCCCCAAGGACAGGGCATCATGGGCCTGTACCCGCATCACTGGCACCAAAACCCGAATCTCACGGGGGCTGCCATGGGCCGTTTGCCCAGCATTCGCGGGGACATTCGTCTGTATGAGGGCCATGAATTCAAAACCCGATACAAACACCATGGCTTTGTACCTCACTGGCCCGGCCTGGCAGATGCCAAAGCCGGCGAGGCTTTGCGCACCCAGGTGCGCAAAGAATCTGCCCGAGCGCGGCGCATGATGCTTGAAATTGGCCAAGGGCCATACTGGCAAGGCAAAGGACTGCAGCGCATCAGTCAGTTGATGGCGGTGGCCGATGTCCAGGGCGAAGCCCAGGTGCGCGATGAATTGCTGAAAATGCTCAAAGCCCGTGCCGAACAGTGGTTGTCCGGGCAAAGCAAACGCACTTACTTCCATTACAGCCCGACACTGGGGACCGTGGTGAGTTATCCGGAAGAGTATGACGCGGTCAAAGACATGAACGACCATCACTTCCACTATGGCTACTGGATTCGGGCTGCCGCCGATATTGGCTTGCGAGACCCGAGTTGGATGGCCCCAGAGCGCTGGGGCGGCATGATCAACTTGCTGGTGGCCGACATTGCGACTGCCGAGCGTGGGCGCAGTGATTTTCCATATTTGAGAAATTTTGACCCCTATGAGGGCCACTCCTGGGCTTCGGGTGTGGGCATGTCGCCCGACGGCAATAACCAGGAGTCTTCTTCTGAGGCGGCCAACGCATGGGCGGCCTTGATGATTTGGGGGGCCTTGCAAGGTCGCCCCGATTGGGTCGATTTGGGTGCCTATTTGTACAACACCGAGATTCAGGCCATCAACCACTATTGGTTTGACATTCACGGGCTGACCTTGCCCCCCGAGTACAAGAACGTCGAAGTCAGCATGTTGTTTGGCGGTAAATTGGCCCACAACACATGGTGGATCGATGAGCCCAGGCAAATTCATGGCATCAATCTGCTGCCGCTCACCGCCTCTTCGACCTATTTGGCCTCCAGCCCGGCGTTTGTGGCCAAAAACATGGCGGCACTCGAAGCAGAAACCCGCATCTACCATGCCCGCGCCAAAAGGGCCAAACCGGAAGACATCTGGCAAGACCTTTTTGCAAAATACGTGGCCTTGGTCGATCCTGCCCAAGGGCGGGCGCGTTGGGATGAGTGGGGCACCATCGAATTGGGCGACACGCGCAGCCATGCCATGCATTGGCTGGGCTTTCTGCAGTCGGTCGGCCCGGTTGATTTGACGGTATCTGCCAATACGCCTTTTTACGCCGTATTCGGACAGGGCCAAGGAAAGACGTATCTGGTCTTTAACAGCAGCAAACAAGCCATTCAAGTCACTTTCAGTGATGGCAAGAAGGTGGCTGTCGAGCCGGGCTTGCATTCATTTCGTTGAAATTCAAGGGTTAACCATAGTTGTCTCGGAAAACCGTTGAACGAAAATGAAAGCGTTTTCAGAAAGCGCTTTCATACATTGAAGGTGTCCTTGTACATTCCAACTTTTTGACAGGAGAACAGCATGCAAATTTTCAGCAAGAACTACGTGGCCAAATCCTTTGGCATGGGCTTTCTGGGTATCTTGGGCACCTTGGTGGCTTGTGGTGGCGGTGGTGTCACTTCCACCGTCGCCCAATCTGCTGCCCCGTCCGAGCAAATCCTCTTTGCCATGGGGTTTCAGCCCACGACGGTCTCAGGCGACTCAACTGTGAAATGGAAAAGCACCCAGGGTGGAAAGGTATACGTCAACTCTGGCGGCAATGGCACAGGCGGGGCGGGCAACTGGGCCTACGGCGGATGGGGTACTTGGAATCAGACCGATATCGACACCAAAGGTTGGGTCGGTGTTCAATTCAACCACCCTACGGCCCTTAATTCAGCCGATTACATTTATTACAAGGTCACAGCCCCCAAGGAAGGCTCGGTGGACATCAGTGCCACCGATTCACTGATCATCAGCTTGGGCAATGAGAAGATAGGCTCAGAAGCCAACACGCCCACCGAGGTCACCATTTTTGTCGAGGGCGGAACGTTGGACACCAACACCTGGACCTATGCCAATACTTGCAAAACCACTCAATCCCTGCGCTCGACAACGTTGCAGTCCACCTATGTCATTGCTTTGTCCAGTCTGACCTGTACCTCGGGCACATTGGCTGCACTGAAGTCTGGGGTCAAAGCGGTTGAAGTCAAGGTGCTTGCAGGTGGAGGTAATGCCACGGGTGACGCTTCTACCACCGCCAACTATGTGCTGATTCAGCTGGGCGCGATTGCCTTTGGAAAAAATAACTCCTGATCGGGTTTGACATGCGCTGTCCTATTCGCCGTCGCTTTGTCGGTTTGGTTCTTCTTGCTCTGACTCAAACCGCAGCGGCGGTGGATTTGGGGCCATTCAGCCTGACTGGTTTTGCCAAGGTTGAATTCGGCCGGGCATCCAATCAGTGCGTCAATTGCCAAACCTTTCCCACCGAAGACCGACAAAAGCCTTGGGCAGATGAAATTGCCCTTGGCAAGTCTTATGGCG
>JBEBAJ010000049.1:0-12664 GCA_041158965.1 Pseudomonadota bacterium
GAGGCAGAAAAGTACGACCTCATTTTGCAAGAGGCCGTCTACATCAACCCGAAGCATGACATCACCGAAAAAGTGATTCGGGCCATCAACACCAGCAAATAAACGAATGTGGCGCTGACACTGGCCGACATTGTGGACGCCCTGGGGGGCGAACTGCATGGCTCGCGCCGGCAAACGGTGGCCCGATTGGCCACCTTGCAAACAGCCACCCCGGCGGACCTGAGTTTTTTAAGCCACGCCCGTTATCAATCTTTGTTGTCCCAGACGCAGGCCGGTTGTGTGGTCTTGTCACCGCAAGTGCCACTGGCTTTGCGCGAGGCGCTGAGCGCCCGCATTGAAACCGCCGACCCCTACCTGTATTTCGCCCGCCTGACCCAGCTGTGGCGTCGGCATATGGCCGCCGATTCGAGCGAACCCCTGCATCACCCCACGGCCCATATTCACCCGGATGCCCAAGTCGATGTCAGCGCCCGCATCGGCCCTTTTTGTGTGGTTGAGCGTGGGGCGGTGATAGGCCCTCAAACTTGGCTCAAGTCGCATGTGACGGTCGGCGAAGGCTGCCGGGTCGGCGCCCGTTGCATTTTGCATGCGGGGGTGTCCATCGGTGCCGACGGATTTGGCTTTGCCCCTCACCAGGGGCAGTGGGTCAAGATCGAACAATTGGGTGCCGTGCGCCTGGGTGATGAGGTTGAAATTGGCGCCAACAGCTGTGTGGATCGAGGGGCGCTTGAAGACACGGTGATCGAAGACGGGGTCAAAATCGACAATCTGGTTCAGATTGGCCACAACGTGCACATCGGTGCCCACAGTGCCTTGGCCGGGTGTGCCGGGGTCGCAGGCAGCGCACGCATCGGGCGCGGCTGCACCGTCGGCGGGGGCGCGGTGGTTTTGGGGCACCTCAGCCTGGCCGATGGGGTGCATGTGTCGGCTGCATCGGTGGTGATGCGATCGATCACGCAAGCCGGTCAATACAGCGGCGTCTTCCCCATCGACGACAATGCGACTTGGGAAAAAAATGCAGCCACGCTGCGCCAGTTGCACCAACTGCGCGCACGCCTCAAGGCTTTAGAACAAATCAACACCGGACAAAGGCCCGAATGAGCATGGACATTCATCAAATACTGAAACAACTCCCGCATCGTTACCCGATTTTGTTGGTTGATCGCGTGCTGGAGATCGAAAAAGGCCAACGCATCAAGGCCCTCAAAAACGTCTCGATCAACGAGCCGTTTTTTACCGGCCACTTCCCGCACAGGCCCGTCATGCCCGGTGTGCTGATGCTCGAAGCCCTGGCCCAGGCGGCGGCCTTGTTGGCTTTTGACACCCTGGGCGTGACCCCGGACGAAAAATCGGTGTATTACTTTGCCGGCATCGACGGGGCGCGCTTCAAGCGCCCGGTCGAACCCGGTGACCAACTGATACTCGATGTGTCGCTCGATCGGATGAAGGCGGGCATATTCAAGTTTTCCGCCAAAGCTTGGGTGGGCACCGAAGTCGCCACCGAGGCCGAGTTGATGTGCACCATGCGCACCATCGCCTGAGGGGTAGACATGAGCCGCATCCACCCGACGGCGGTGATCGACCCGGCTGCCGAATTGGACGCCAGCGTGGAGGTCGGCCCCTATACCGTGATAGGCCCCCATGTGCGCATCGCAGCGGGCACTCGCGTTGGGGCGCATTGTGTCATCGAAGGGCACACCACCATCGGACAAGACAACCAGATCTTTCAGTTCAATTCATTGGGGGCCGTGCCCCAGGACAAAAAGTATGCGGGCGAGCCTTGTGAACTGCGCATCGGTCACCGCAACACCATCCGTGAGTTTTGCACCTTTAATATCGGAACGGTGCAGGACGAGGGCGTGACCCAGATCGGCGACGACAACTGGATCATGGCCTATGTCCACCTCGCCCACGATTGTCGAGTGGGAAACCACACGATTTTCGCCAATAGCTCGCAATTGGCCGGTCATGTGCATGTTGGCGACTGGGTGATACTGGGCGGTTTCACCGTGGTCCACCAGTTTTGCCGTCTGGGTGCGCACAGCTTTACCGCCATGAATTCGCTGTTGTTCGCCGATCTGCCCCCTTTTGTCATGTGCCAAGGCCAACCCGCGCAGGCCCGCTCGATGAATTTTGAGGGCCTGCGTCGCCGTGGTTTTGAGCCGGGGGCGATCAAGGCGGTGAAGGCCATGCACAAGCTGCTTTACCGCGACGGGCTGACGCTGGCGCAAGCCACGGACCAAATCCTGGCGCTGGGGGCTGAGGCGAACGCAAAACAGGTCGTGGACTTGATGACCGACTTTTTGCGCAGCGCCGATCCGCAGCGCGGCATTGTGCGTTAAGCGCCATGTCCGAGACCTCGCTGCCCATACGCCTGTCCATGGTGGCGGGGGAGGCCAGCGGAGATTTGCTGGCGGCCCTGTTGTTGATGGGCCTTCAAAAATGCGGGAGCGAGTTTGTCGCCAGCGGCATTGGCGGACCGCGCATGGCCGAGCAGGGCTTTGAGGCCTGGTGGCCACATCACAAATTGGCGGTGCGAGGCTATGCCGAAGTGTTGCGCCACTACCGCGAGATCGTGGGCATCCGCCGTCAGTTGCGGGCCCGGTTGTTGGCAGATCCCCCATCAATGTTCATCGGCGTGGATGCCCCGGATTTCAATCTGGATCTGGCGCACGACCTCAAGGCCGCAGGCATTCCGACCGTTCAGTTTGTCTGCCCCTCGATCTGGGCCTGGCGACCCGAGCGGGTGGAGAAGATCGCCCGCAGCGTCAACCATGTGCTGTGTCTGTTTCCGTTTGAGCCTGACTTGCTCAAACCCCATGGCATTGCCGCCACCTATGTCGGCCACCCTCTGGCTTCGGTCATCCCCATGCGACCAGACCGGGCGGCGGCCCGGCGCGACTTGGGTTTGCGCGAAGACGCGCCGGTGCTGGCGGTATTGCCAGGCAGCCGCTCCAGCGAAATCAAATACCTCGCCATGCGTTTTTTGCAGGCGGCGCGCTTGCTGGCGCAACGCCACCCCGACTTGCAGGTCGTGTTGCCGGTGGCAGGTGGGTTGCGAGCCCAAGTTGAAGAGGCCCTGATGCAGGCCGGGTCAGTGCCTGGTTTGCGCCTGATCGATGGCCAGTCGCACACTGCTTTGTCGGCCTGTGACCTCACTTTGGTGGCCAGCGGCACCGCGACCCTGGAGGCCGCTTTGTTCAAACGACCCATGGTGATTGCTTACAACATGCACCCGGTCAGTTGGTGGCTGATGCGGGGCAAAAGGCTGCAACCCTGGGTGGGCTTGCCCAATATTTTGGCGGGAGAGTTTTTGGTGCCTGAGTTTTTGCAAGATCAGGCCACCCCGCAGGCCTTGGCCGATGCCTTGCATGAGTGGCTGATGCAGCCGCAAAAGGCGGCACAATTGCAGCAGCGGTTCGAGGCCATGCACCAAAGCCTGAGCCGGGACACCTCTCAGTGTTGTGCCGATGCGATCGAAAAAATTCTTGCGCGCTGAACAAACCGCCCTCGACTGGGATACCCCCGGCTTGCTGGCCGGTGTGGACGAGGCTGGGCGCGGCCCCTTGGCCGGCCCGGTGTTTGCTGCTGCCGTGATCCTTGACGACCTCCAGCCGATTCGGGGCCTGGCCGACTCAAAAAAACTCAGCCCGCGTCAGCGCGAACGACTGTATGACGAAATTTGCGCCAAGGCCCTGTGCTGCTGCGTGGCCCAGGCCAGTGTGCAAGAGATCGACGGGCTCAATATTTTGCAAGCCACCCTGCGGGCCATGCGCCGGGCGGTGGAGGGTCTGCGTCTCAAACCAGCCAAGGTGCTGGTTGACGGCAACCGCTTGCCTGTGCTCGATGTGCGCGCCGAGGCCATCGTGCAGGGCGACGCCAAGGTGCCGGCCATCTCGGCGGCCTCGATTCTGGCCAAGGTGGAACGCGACCGCTGGTGCCTGAGCATAGACGCCGAATACCCCGACTATGGTTTTGCCCGCCACAAGGGCTATGGCACCGCCGAGCATTTGCAGGCTCTGCTTCGACATGGCCCCACCCCTTGGCATCGCCGATCTTTCGCACCGGTGGCACTCAGCCTTGGAAAGGGGGAGGCGCATGGCTGATTGGATCAGTTCGCGCGACAACCCCTGGTTGAAGGGTTTGCGCCGTTTGGCGCAAGACAACCAGGCTTATCGCCAGCACGGCGAGGTGTGGCTGGAGGGCGAGCATTTGGTGGATGCCGTGGTGCGCCATGGCCAGCCCGTGCGCACCCTGGTCTGTGCCGAGTCGCATTGGCCGCGCCTGCCCGCCTCATGGCAAAGCCTGGGTGATCGGCAGGTGCTGTTGCCAGACGCCTTGTTCAAGGCCATCAGCGGCCTTGAGTCGCCCGCCGGGGTCGGGGTGCTGTTGGCGCTGCCCGCATCCCCCCAAGTCGCCCCGGGCATGGCCAGCGTGGTGCTGGATCGATTGCAAGACGCGGGCAATGTCGGGTCGATCATGCGCAGCGCCGCTGCCTTGGGGTTTGGGCAGGTGATTGCGCTTGCGGGCACTGCCGCCTTGTGGTCACCCAAGGTCTTGCGGGCGGGCATGGGGGCGCACCTCGCCTTGCGCCTGGTCGAGGGGGTCAGCGCCGATGCGCTGTCGTCATTGAACCTGCCCATTTTGGCCACCAGTTCGCATCAGGGGCCTTTTTTGCATGAGTTATCTGCGCGGGGTGAGTTGCCTCATCCTGCCGCCTGGTTGTTCGGACATGAAGGGCAGGGGGTGAGCCAGGCGCTGCTGGCCCAGGCCAGCTTGACGGTGCGCATCTCCCAACCCGGCGGGCAAGAGTCGCTCAATGTCGCCGCCGCCGCTGCGATTTGTCTTCACGCCAGCGCCGCCATGTCCCTCTAAAAGAGCGGATTTGCCCTGACGATCCGATGGCGAGCGGTTATAATGGGTGGCTTTTACGGCACACACATACGCCACCAGCTCGAACTCAAGCCTTTTCCCGACCAAAAGCAGCCGCCAAGGCCTTAGGGGCAAAACCTTGTGCGCGCTGGGGCCAACCGCAACTCATCGGAGAACCCAGTGCTTTTGTCTCTTCAGGGAAAACAACCCCACGCCTTGTTGGCGCTCGCAGACGGCACGGTTTTTGTGGGCAATTCCATCGGCGCCAGCGGCGTGACGGTGGGTGAGGTGGTCTTTAACACCTCGATCACCGGGTATCAGGAGATCCTGACCGACCCCAGCTATTGCCAGCAAATCGTGACCTTGACCTACCCCCACATCGGCAACTACGGGGTTAATTCGGAAGACATCGAGGCCGACCGGGTGCATGCCGCCGGGCTGATCATCAAAAACCTGCCACTGCTGGCCTCCAACTTTCGCATGAATCAGTCGCTGTCGCAGTATCTGCAAGCCAGCGGCACTGTGGCGATCGCCAATATCGATACGCGCGCACTGACCCGGCGATTGCGCACCCATGGCGCACAAAATGGCGCCATCATCGGCTTGGCTGCCGGCCAAGCCGTGACCCAGGCCGTGATCGACGACGCCATTGCCTGCGCCAAGGGGGCCCCCGCCATGGCCGGCCTCGATCTGGCCCGCGTGGTGAGCTGCACCCAAGCCCATGAATGGACCCAGACCGAGTGGCGTCTGGGGGCTGGCTACGGGGCCCTGAAAGACCCGCGCTTTCACGTCGTGGCCTATGACTTCGGCGTGAAGAAAAACATTCTTCGCATGCTGGCTGAGCGTGGTTGTCGCGTGACCGTGGTGCCCGCCCAGACCAGTGCCGAAGAGGCCTTGCGCCATCAACCCGATGGGGTGTTCTTTTCCAACGGCCCGGGTGACCCCGAGCCATGTGCCTATGCCATCGAAGCCGCCCGCACCCTGATGGACCGTGGCTTGCCGACATTTGGCATTTGCCTGGGGCATCAAATCATGGCGTTGGCCAGCGGGGCCAAGACCTTCAAAATGAAATTCGGACACCATGGTGCCAACCACCCGGTCAAAGACCTGGACTCGGGCCGCGTGTCCATCACCAGTCAGAACCACGGGTTTGCGGTCGATGAAAAAACCTTGCCCGCCCATTTGCGTGCCACCCATGTCTCCCTGTTTGACGGCACCTTGCAGGGCCTGGCCCGCACCGATCGCCCGGCGTTTTGCTTCCAGGGGCATCCCGAGGCCTCGCCCGGCCCGCATGACATCGCCTACCTGTTTGACCGCTTCATCGATTTGATGAGCAAGGAGAAGGCGCATGCCTAAGCGCACAGACATCAAAACCATCCTCATCATCGGCGCCGGCCCGATCATCATCGGGCAAGCCTGCGAGTTTGACTACTCTGGCGTGCAAGCCTGCAAAGCGCTGCGAGAGGAAGGCTATCGGGTCGTGCTGATCAACAGCAACCCGGCGACCATCATGACCGACCCTGCCACGGCCGATGTGACCTACATAGAGCCGATCACCTGGCAGACGGTTGAGAAAATCATTGCCAAAGAGCGCCCGGACGCGATATTGCCGACCATGGGCGGCCAGACGGCTCTGAATTGCGCCCTCGATTTGTGGCGTCACGGTGTGCTGGACAAATACAAGGTCGAACTCATCGGTGCCACGCCCGAGGCCATCGACAAGGCCGAAGACCGGCAAAAATTCAAAGAGGCCATGACCCAAATCGGCTTGGGCTCGGCCCGTTCGGGCATCGCCCACAGCATGGAAGAGGCCTGGGAGGTGCAAAAAAAGGTCGGCTTTCCAACCGTTATCCGCCCCAGCTTTACTTTGGGCGGCACAGGTGGTGGCATTGCCTACAACCCGGAAGAATTCGAGACCATCTGCAAACGCGGGCTGGAGGCCTCGCCCACCAACGAGTTGCTGATCGAAGAGTCGCTGTTGGGCTGGAAAGAATATGAGATGGAGGTGGTGCGTGACCGACAAGACAACTGCATCATCGTCTGCTCGATTGAAAACCTCGACCCGATGGGTGTGCACACCGGCGACTCGATCACCGTGGCACCAGCCCAGACGCTGACCGATAAAGAGTATCAGATCATGCGCAACGCCAGCCTGGCGGTGCTGCGCGAGATTGGTGTGGACACCGGCGGCTCGAACGTGCAGTTTTCGATCAACCCCAAAGATGGGCGCATGATCGTGATCGAGATGAATCCGCGCGTATCGCGCTCATCCGCATTGGCCTCCAAGGCCACCGGCTTTCCCATTGCCAAAGTGGCGGCCAAGCTCGCCGTGGGCTACACCCTGGATGAGTTGCGCAACGACATCACCGGCGGCGCGACCCCGGCCAGTTTCGAGCCCAGCATCGATTACGTGGTCACGAAAATCCCACGCTTCGCTTTCGAGAAATTTCCTGCCGCCGACAGCCGCCTGACCACCCAGATGAAGTCGGTGGGCGAGGTCATGGCCATGGGTCGTACCTTCCAGGAGTCATTCCAAAAGGCCCTGCGCGGCCTGGAAGTCGGCGTCGACGGCATGAACGAAAAGACCCAGGATCGTGAAGTGCTCGAAAAGGAATTGGGCGAACCCGGCCCGGAGCGCATCTGGTACGTGGGGGATGCGTTCGCTCAAGGCATGAGCGTGCAAGAGGTGCATGACCTGACCAAAATCGATGCCTGGTTTTTGGTGCAAATTGAAGAGATCGTCAAGATCGAACTGGAGTTGGAAAAAACCCAACTCCCGGCCCTGTCTGCCGACGAGCTGCGCCAGCTGAAACAAAAAGGCTTTTCTGATCGTCGCTTGGCCAAGCTGCTCAAGTCGAGCGAGTCTGAGGTGAGGGCACGCCGCCACGCGCTGGGCATCCGCCCGGTATACAAACGCGTCGATACCTGTGCGGCAGAGTTTGCCACCCACACCGCGTACATGTACTCGACCTACGATCAAGAGTGCGAGGCCGAGCCGAGCCAGCGCCAAAAAATCATGGTGCTGGGCGGAGGCCCTAACCGCATCGGACAAGGCATTGAGTTTGATTACTGCTGTGTGCATGCGGCCCTGGCCATGCGCGAAGACGGCTATGAGACCATCATGGTCAATTGCAATCCCGAGACAGTCTCGACCGATTACGACACCTCTGACCGACTCTACTTCGAGCCACTGACCTTGGAGGATGTGCTGGAGATCGTCGATAAGGAAAAGCCCCTGGGCGTGATCGTTCAGTACGGCGGGCAGACCCCGCTGAAGCTCGCCTTGGGCCTGGAGGCCGCCGGCGTGCCCATCATCGGCACCAGCCCCGACATGATTGATGCGGCTGAAGACCGTGAGCGTTTCCAGAAATTGCTGCACGGCTTGGGTCTGCGCCAGCCGCCCAACGCCACCGCCCGTACCGAGGCCGAGGCACTGTCCAAAGCCACGGAACTGGGCTACCCGCTGGTGGTGCGCCCCAGCTATGTGCTGGGTGGTCGCGCCATGGAAATCGTGCATGAACAGCGCGACCTGGAACGCTATATGCGAGAGGCGGTCAAGGTTTCGAACGACTCCCCGGTTTTGCTTGACCGCTTTTTGAACGACGCCATCGAGTGTGACGTGGATTGTCTGCGTGACCCCTCCGGACGCACTTTTATCGGTGGCGTCATGGAGCACATCGAGCAGGCTGGCGTACACAGCGGAGACTCGGCTTGCTCATTGCCGCCTTATTCGCTGTCTGCCGAGACTGTGGCTGAACTCAAACGCCAATCTTCCGCCATGGCTGGTGCCTTGAATGTGGTGGGCCTGATGAATGTGCAATTTGCCATTCAGAAGCAAGATGGCCAAGATGTCATTTACGTGCTTGAAGTCAACCCGCGAGCCTCACGCACTGTGCCTTATGTGTCCAAAGCCACAGGCATTCAGTTGGCCAAGGTGGCCGCGCGTTGCATGGCTGGCCAGACTTTGGCCGAACAGGGCATCACGGCGGAAGTGACGCCGCCTTACTTCAGTGTCAAGGAAGCGGTTTTTCCGTTTGTGAAATTCCCGGGGGTGGACACCATCCTCGGGCCCGAGATGAAGTCCACCGGCGAAGTCATGGGTGTGGGCAAGACCTTTGGCGAAGCGTTTGTCAAAAGCCAGCTGGGTGCCGGTACGCGCCTGCCCCGGCCATTCAATGCCGAAGGCCAACCAGCGGGTAAGGTGTTCATTTCGGTCAAAAACAGCGACAAGGCGCGTGCGGTCGAAGTCGCCCGCCAACTGTCTGCGATGGGCTTTGTGCTGGTCGCCACCAAAGGCACGGCGGCGGCCATCGGCGCGGCCGGGGTGCATTGTGAAGTGGTCAACAAAGTCACTGAAGGGCGCCCCCACATTGTGGACATGATCAAAAACAACGAGATCGCACTGGTCATCAACACCGTTGAAGAACGCCGCAATGCCATTGCCGATTCGCGCCATATCCGAACTTTTGCCTTGCTCAACCGAGTGACCACCTTCACCACCATTGCGGGCGCCGAGGCAGCGGTTGAGGGCATGAAGTACCTCGATCAACTCGATGTCATCTCGGTCCAGGAGATGCATGCCCTGTTGGCCAGTTAAGGAAGGTCTGCAAAACCCCATGCATCGTTTCATCCCAAGCCCGGGCCCCCTGCTTCGTGGGATTCCTTGCAGATCTCTGCGGAAATCTGCGGCGAAATCCGCCTTGCATGGCATCCCGATTTTGGGCGAAACTTGAACGCAGCGAGTTTTGCACGCCTTCCTCCATTTCAGACCGACACCCCACCTATTCCAGCAGCACCATGTCTACCTTACCCATCACCAAGCGCGGCGCAGAGAAACTCAAGGAAGAGTTGCATCGCCTGAAAACCGTTGACCGTCCGGCCGTCATCAACGCCATTGCCGAGGCCAGGGCCCAGGGGGACCTGAGCGAGAACGCCGAATACGATGCTGCCAAAGACCGTCAGGGCTTCATCGAAGGCCGCATACAGGAGATCGAGGGCAAACTCTCGGTGGCGCAGGTCATCGACCCCTCCAGCGTAGACGCTGGCGGCAAGGTGGTGTTTGGTGCCACGGTTGAACTGGAAGAAGAAACCTCGGGCGAGCAAGTGACCTACCAGATCGTGGGCGAAGACGAGGCCGACCTCAAATTGGGCCTGATCAATGTCTCCAGCCCCATAGCCCGCGCCTTGATCGGCAAAGAAGAGGGCGATGTGGCGACGGTACAAGCGCCCGGGGGGGTCAAGCGTTACGAAGTGGTCGCGGTTCATTACCGCTGAGCCTGACGATGTGGCGACGCCTTCTCCCACTGTTCGCTGCCGCTTTGTGGTGGGGTGGCCTGACGGCCCTGGGCGCCTGGGTGGTGCCCATGCTGTTCAAGCATCTGGAACCTGCGGCCCTTGCCGGCCACACGGCGGCCAGGTTGTTTGAGTTTCAAACCCATGTCAGCGCAGTGTGTGCCGTGGTGCTGCTGATGGCGGTGCGACAGCGGGCCACTTACCGCGCCTTGCCCTGGGTGGTGGGCGGATTGCTGCTGGCGCTGTTGCAGCAATGGGGCGTGGCCCCGCGCATTGAAGCCCGGGAAAATCTTGCGATGTGGCACGCTTTAGGAACCACCTTGCTGGCTTTGCAATGGGTCTGTGCGGGCGTCTGCCTGTGGCGGTTTGCCCGCTATTGCACGTCTGATGCGTCAGAGCAATGAATATTCAGAGCTTCCTTTGGCATCCGCAGTTCAATGGGCTTGCAGGGTGCCTTCTGAGGCTTGGTGCCTGCCGAGGGTGTCAGGCATCAGCCTAAGGTGCGTTTTTTGACCGAGGTTTTCTTCGGTTTGGCGCGTTTGATTTTGCCGCCGGTGGTCAAGCGTTGGTTGCCCAGCACGCGCAAGACCTTGACCTCGGGGCGTTGACCGCCGCGTTTGCTGTATTTCAGCACCTTGACCTCTTTGGGGCCCGGTTTGCGGTCTTCGTCTTGTACCCGTTCTTTTTCGGGCTGCGGGCGCCAAAACACCAGGAGTTTGCCGATGTGCTGGATGGGGGCTGCGCCGAGTTGGTCGGCGACTTGCAAAAAGAGGGTGTCGCGCACTGCGCGATCATCGCCGTGCACGCGCACCTTGATCAGGCCGTGGGCATTGAGGGCCGCATCGATCTCTCGCAGCACGGCTGCGCTGAGTCCATCTCCCCCGATCATGACAACGGGCTCCAGGTGGTGGGCGAGGGCGCGGTGCTCTTTGCGTTGCGCGGGGCTGAGTGTGATGGCGGTCATAGAGGGTATTATCCATGATGACCACTGTCGAGGCACCTGTCGTCGAGTCGATCGGTGGCGCAAAAGATGAAAGTTCAAACCAAAAGCAAAAAAGTCAACAAGGCATGGCTCAACGACCATGTCAACGACCCCTATGTCAAGATGGCCCAGAAAGAGGGCTATCGGGCCAGGGCCGCCTACAAACTCAAGGAAATCGACGAAAGCCTCGGGCTGATCAAGCCCGGCATGGTGGTGGTGGATCTGGGCTCAGCCCCTGGCGCATGGAGCCAATACCTGCGCCGCCGCATGGCCCCTGATGGGGCCGCCGTGGGTGAACTCAAGGGCACCCTCATTGCCCTTGATATTTTGCCCATGGAGCCCGTGGAGGGCGTGCAATTCATCCTGGGCGACTTTCGCGAGCCTGAGACCGCCTTGGCGCTGTCTGAGGCGCTGGCCGGTCAGTCGGTCGATGTGGTGGTCTCTGACATGGCGCCCAATCTGTCGGGCATCGATTCTGCCGATACCGCGCGCATCGAGCACTTGGTTGAATTGGCTCTGGATTTCTCCCAAAACCACCTCAAACCCCAGGGCGCACTGGTCGCCAAACTGTTCCATGGCAGCGGTTACAGCCAATGGGTCAAAATGTTCAAAGAAAAGTTCAAAGTGGTCAAGGCGATCAAGCCCAAGGCCAGCAGAGACCGTTCTGCCGAGACTTTTGTGGTGGGTTTGGGCTTAAAACAAGCCGCACAACCCTGAAAGCGGCATGGACAGGGTTAAAAATCACTTCTTTCAGCCTTGAAACCCCTAAAATGGACTTCATATATACCCCTAGGGCCTCGATGTCGCCCTTTTTCTGGAGCTTGAATTGAACAATCAGTGGTTCTCTAAAGTCGCGGTCTGGTTGGTGATCGCCTTGGTGTTGTTCACCGTCTTCAAGCAGTTTGATGGGCGTGTGGTCGGCGGTTCGAATTACATGGCTTATTCTGACTTCCTCGAAGAGGTGCGTGGCAAGCGGGTGCGCACGGCCACCATTCAAGAGGGGCAGGGTGGCACCGAAATCGTGGCCGTCATGCAAGACGACCGCAAAGTGAGAACCAATGCCACCTATCTCGATCGCGGCCTGGTCGGCGACCTGATTGCCAATGGCGTCAAATTTGATGTCAAACCGCGCGAGGAAGGCTCGCTGTTGATGACCTTGCTGGTCAGCTGGGGGCCCATGCTGCTGCTGATCGGGGTCTGGGTTTATTTCATGCGCCAGATGCAAGGCGGTGGCAAAGGCGGGGCCTTTAGTTTTGGCAAAAGCAAGGCCCGAATGTTGGATGAAAACAACAACACCGTCACCTTTGCCGATGTCGCAGGCTGTGACGAGGCCAAAGAGGAAGTCAAAGAGGTGGTCGATTTCCTCAAAGACCCGCAGAAATTCCAGAAGTTGGGCGGGCGCATCCCGCGTGGTTTGTTGTTGGTGGGCCCGCCGGGCACCGGCAAGACCTTGCTGGCCAAGGGCATCGCCGGAGAAGCCAAGGTGCCTTTCTTCAGCATTTCGGGCTCTGACTTTGT
>JBEBAJ010000050.1:0-12569 GCA_041158965.1 Pseudomonadota bacterium
TCTGCAAAACTCGCTGCGTGCAAGTTTCGCCCAAAATCGGGATGCCATGCAAGGCGGATTTCGAAGCAGATATCGGGATATCTCTGCAAGAAATCCAACAAAGCAGGGCGCCCGAGTTTGGGATGAAACGACGCATGGGGTTTTGCAGAGCTTCCCTATGTCGGGGGGGCGGGGTGCGTTTGACTTGCCCGGAACCGGATTTCACCCCCTATAATCTCGCTTTACCACCTCCCGGGAGCCGACTCCCGCACTGGACATGACCAAATTTGTCTTCGTCACTGGCGGTGTGGTGTCATCCCTGGGCAAAGGGATCGCCTCAGCCTCCCTCGCAGCGATTCTCGAGTCGCGGGGCCTCAAAGTCACCCTCATCAAACTCGACCCCTATATCAACGTCGATCCGGGCACCATGTCGCCGTTCCAGCATGGCGAGGTGTTTGTCACCGACGATGGGGCAGAAACCGACCTGGATTTGGGCCACTATGAGCGTTTCATCACGACCCGCATGCGCAAGTCGAACAACTTCACCACGGGCCAAATTTATAAAAGCGTGCTGGAGAAAGAGCGGCGTGGCGACTATCTGGGCAAAACGGTCCAGGTGATCCCGCACATCACCAACGAAATTCAGGACTTCATACGCCGTGGCGCAGGGGTCGAAACCCCCGATGCGGTCGATGTCGCCATCGTGGAAATTGGCGGCACGGTCGGCGACATCGAGTCTTTGCCTTTCCTCGAGGCGGTGCGGCAGATGAGCCTGAAGCTGGGCCCCAACAACACCGCATTTGTGCACCTCAGCTATGTGCCGTGGATTGCCGCCGCCGGTGAACTGAAAACCAAACCCACCCAGCACACGGCCCAAAAACTGCGCGAAATCGGCATACAGGCCGATGCCCTGTTGTGCCGCGCCGACCGGCCGATCCCGGAGGACGAGCGGGCCAAAATTTCGCTCTTCTCCAATGTGCCCGAGTGGGGGGTCATCTCCATGTGGGACGTGGACACCATCTATAAAGTGCCCCGGATGTTGCACGAACAGGGTTTGGATGGCTTGATTTGTGACAAATTGCGCCTGAACACCCCGCCAGCCAATCTGAATCGCTGGGACCAGTTGGTGCATGAGGTCGAGCACCCGCAAGACGAGATCAACTTGGCCATGGTCGGCAAGTATGTCGACCTCTCAGACAGCTACAAGTCGCTGAATGAAGCCTTGCGTCACGCCGGCCTGAAAAACCACGCTCGCGTGCGCATCACTTACATCGACTCGGAAACCCTGACCACGGACAATGTGTCGCAACTGTCGCAGTACCACGCCGTGCTCGTCCCCGGTGGCTTTGGCAAGCGTGGCATCGAGGGCAAGATTTGCGCCGCCCGCTATGCCCGGGAAAACCGCCTCCCCTACCTGGGCATTTGCCTGGGGATGCAAGTGGCCACCATCGAATATGCGCGACATGTGGCCGGCCTGAAAGACGCCAACAGCACCGAGTTCGAACCGCAGTGCCCCAACCCGGTGATCGCTCTGATCACCGAATGGAAAGACGCCGACGGCAGCATCCAAAAACGCTCTGAGGGTTCTGATCTGGGGGGCACCATGCGTCTGGGCGCCCAAAGCTCTGATGTGGCCCCCGGCACCCTGGCGCACCAGATTTATGGCGACGTGGTGACCGAGCGCCATCGCCACCGCTATGAGGCCAACGTCAACTACCTGGATGCCTTGCGCCAAGCGGGCCTGGTCATTTCGGCCCTGACCCAGCGTGAGCAACTGACCGAGATCGTCGAACTGCCCAAGGCCGTACACCCCTGGTACATGGGCGTGCAGTTCCACCCCGAGTTCAAATCGACCCCCTGGGACGGCCACCCGCTGTTCAACGCTTACATCCGCGCGGCCCTGGACCTGAAAAAATCGCCTCAACTGAAAGCCGTGGCATGAAACTGTGTGGCTTTGACATCGGACTGAACCATCCCTTTTTCCTGATAGCCGGGCCCTGTGTGGTCGAGAGCGAACAGTTGCAACTGGATGTGGCGGGGCATTTGAAGGAAATCACCTCTGAATTGGGCATCCCCTTCATCTTCAAAAGCAGTTATGACAAGGCCAACCGTTCCAGCGGCAGCAGCTTTCGCGGCCCCGGCATGGAAAAGGGGCTGGACATTTTGTCCAAAGTGCGCCGCGATCTCGGTGTCCCTATCTTGACCGATGTGCACACGGAGGCCGAAATCCCGGTCGTGGCGCGGGTGGTTGACGTGTTGCAAACCCCGGCTTTTTTGTGCCGCCAAACCGACTTCATCCGGGCGGTCGCCCAATCGGGCAAGCCTGTGAACATCAAAAAGGGTCAGTTTCTGGCACCGCATGACATGAAAAACGTGATCGACAAGGCGCGGGCGGCAGCCTCTGAGGCCGGGCTCGACCCTGACCAATTCATGGCCTGTGAACGCGGTGCGAGCTTTGGCTACAACAACCTGGTCAGCGACATGCGCAGCCTGGCCATCATGCGCGAAACCGGTGCGCCGGTGGTGTTTGACGCGACCCACTCGGTGCAACTGCCTGGCGGGCAAGGCACCAGTTCGGGCGGCATGCGCGAGATGGTACCGGTGCTGGCCCGTGCCGCCGTGGCGGTGGGCGTGGCTGGCTTGTTCATGGAAACCCACCCTGACCCGGCCAAGGCGCTCAGCGACGGCCCCAATGCCGTGCCCCTGAAACACATGAAAGCGCTGTTGCAAACCTTGGTGGCGCTGGATCGGGTGACCAAATCACAACCCTTGCTGGAAAACGATTTCCAGCCCTGAAAGAGGCCCTGACATGCCCTGCGCCTACATCATCGCCAACGTGCGCGTCACCAACCCCGAGCAATACGCCGAATACCGACAATGGTCCAGCGCCGCCTTTGAGGCGCACCAGGTCGAGGTGCTGGTGCGCGGGGGCCACTTTGAAGTGATGGAAGGCGATTGGGTGCCGGACCGGCTGGTGCTGCTGCGCTTCCCCAGTGTGGCCGCCGCCCAGGCTTTTTATGACTCGCCCGAATACGGCAAAGCCCGGGTGGCGCGCGAAAACGCCGCAGTCATGCGCATGGTCGTGGTCGAAGGCGTGTGAAGCAAAGAACACAAATCAAAACAAAGGAAAAACATCATGAGTGCAATTGTCGATATCGTCGGCCGAGAGATCATGGACAGCCGGGGCAACCCCACCGTCGAATGCGATGTGCTGCTGGAGAGCGGTGTCATGGGACGGGCTGCGGTCCCCTCCGGGGCCTCGACCGGCAGCCGGGAAGCCATAGAGTTGCGTGATGGCGACAAGTCGCGTTACCTGGGCAAGGGCGTGCTCAAGGCGGTCGAACACATCAACACCGAGATCTCTGAGGCCGTTCTGGGTCTGGATGCCTCTGAGCAGGCATTTCTGGACAAAACCCTGATCGATCTGGATGGCACCGAAAACAAAAGCCGGCTGGGCGCCAACGCCATGTTGGCGGTCTCGATGGCCGTGGCCCGCGCTGCCGCCGAAGAGGCGGGCTTGCCCCTGTACCGCTACTTTGGTGGCATGAACGGTTGCCAGTTGCCGGTGCCGATGATGAACGTGATCAATGGCGGTGCACACGCCAACAACAACCTCGACCTGCAAGAGTTCATGATCATTCCAGTCGGGGCGCCGAATTTCCGCGAAGCCCTGCGTTATGGGGCCGAGATTTTTCATGCCTTGAAAAAAATCATCCATGACAAAGGCATGAGCGTGGCCGTGGGTGACGAAGGTGGCTTTGCCCCCAATGTGCCCGGACACGAAGCGGCCATACAGATGATCCTCGATGCCATCTCTGCGGCCGGCTACACGGCAGGGGAGCAAATCGCCATCGGTCTGGACTGCGCCTCGTCGGAGTTTTACAAAGACGGCAAATACCACCTGGAGGGCGAGGGCCTGGTGCTGGACGCCGCGGCCTGGAGCGACATGCTGGCCACCTGGGTGGACAAATACCCCATCATCAGCATTGAAGACGGGATGGCCGAAGGCGACTGGGACGGCTGGAAATTGCTGACCGAAAAACTCGGGTCGAAAGTGCAATTGGTGGGCGATGACTTGTTTGTGACCAACACCAAGATCCTGAAAGAAGGCATAGAAAAAGGCATCGCCAACTCCATACTGATCAAGATCAACCAGATCGGCACCCTGACCGAGACTTTTGCCGCAATTGAGATGGCCAAACGCGCCGGGTATACCGCCGTCATCAGCCACCGCTCGGGCGAGACCGAGGACACCACCATCGCCGACATCGCTGTGGGCCTCAATGCCGGGCAAATCAAAACCGGCTCGATGAGCCGCAGCGACCGTATGGCCAAATACAACCAGCTGTTGCGCATTGAAGAAGACCTGGGCGATGTCGCCGTCTACCCCGGGCGTGAGGCTTTTTATAACTTGCGTTAAAGTCACGCCATGAGCCGTCACCTGACCTGGATCCTGCTGACGATGTTGGTCGTTTTGCAGGGCCAGCTTTGGTTGGGCCGTGGCAGCGTGCCAGACGTCATGCAGTTGCGACAAACCCTGGCCGAAAAGAAACTGAACAATCAGCAAGCCATCATCGCCAACCAGAGGCTGGAAGCGGAATTGCGTGACCTCAGCGATGGCCGCGAAATGATCGAAGAGCGCGCCCGCCGTGAAATCGGCATGGTCAAGCAGGGTGAGGTATTTGTTCAGTACTCGCAGACCAAGCGATGAACCTGGTTTTGCTGGGGCCGATAGAGCGGGGGCTGGTGGTGGCGTTGCGCGACGCTTTCTCTGACACACGGCGAGCCCCCGGCGACATCGAATGGGGCTGGGCAAACCCCGAAGTAGAACCCCGGCCCGTTTGGAGAGACACCGACTTGTGGATGGTTTGGGCCGAAGGTGAGCACGCCATGGACTGGCGGGAGTACCTGATGCAGCAGCAAATCACCTTTCAAATGGCCCAGGGCCAGGGCCGGGACTTGATAGAGAACATCCGCTTTGCCTGGGGCCGACATGCCCGCAGCCGCAGCGACACCCGGGCTGAAATCAGGCCGCGTTTTATCTCGGCCTGCGAGGACTGCGCCGACCCGCAATGCGAGCACCGATTGTTCAATCTTGGCAAACGGGGGCTGTGAAGCCTTATTCAGTGGTGGGCAGTCCCTGCCCTTCCCACTGAGCCATTTCTTGCGCACTGAAACCAGCCTGACGGCGGGCCGACAAATTGAATGGGGGCTTCAGGCGCGGGGCCCGATGGCGCTCATGCAAGAGGCGATCTTGCGCCACCGGATCCAGCCCCTGTTGTGCACACAGCCAATGGAACCAATGGTTGCCCACCGCCACATGGCCCACCTCGTCGCGCAAAATCACATCGAGCACAGCCACCGCCGACAGTGCCGGTGGCGTCGCCTTTCGCAATTTCGCCTGGATCAGCGGCGTGGCGTCCAAGCCCCGGGCCTCTAAAGTGCGCGGCACCAAGGCCATGCGTGCCACCACGTCGTTAGCCGTCTCCTGACACATGGCCCACAGGCCGTCGTGGGCGTCAAAGTCGCCGTAATCAAACCCCAGGCTGCGCAAATGCCCACGCACCAACATGAAATGACCCGCTTCTTCTGAAGCCACGCGCCACCAGTCGAGGTAATAGTCTTCGGGCAGGCCCGGGTATCGCCAGATGGCATCGAGAGCCAGGTTGATGGCATTGAACTCAATGTGGCACACCGCATGCATCAAGGCGGCCAAGCCGCGCGGGGTGTGGGGCGAGCGATGTGGCACTGCACCCGGGTGGATGAGACGGGGCCGCTGGGGCCGCCCGGGCACTCCTGCGGGCTCAGGCCAGCAGGCATGGACATCGATGAGGCCTGCATCCGGCCAAGGGTGGCAGGCGTGCACGGCGCCCACCTTGGCGTCGGGGTTCGACTCTTGCAAAGCCCTCAGGGCCGTCTGACGGAGTTCCATCCTTACAATTGTAGTTTGCACACTTCACCCCAAGCCCAGACAGGATGCACCATGGCCCTCTATCAACTCGATGAACACTCCCCCGAATTGGGCGCCGGTGCCTGGGTCGCCGACAGCGCTGAAGTCATGGGCCAGGTGCGCATAGGCGAGCGCGCCAGCGTTTGGTTCAACACCGTGGTGCGGGCCGACAATGAGGCCATCACCATCGGGGCAGAAACCAATATCCAGGACGGAACCGTGCTGCACTGCGACCCCGGCAAGCCCCTGCACATCGGTGAAGGGGTCACTGTGGGTCACAATGTCATGCTGCATGGCTGTACCGTGGGTGACCACAGCCTGATCGGCATCGGTGCCGTGATTCTGAACGAGGCAGTGATAGGCAAAAACTGTCTGGTCGGCGCGGGCGCCCTGGTGACCGAGGGCAAGACCTTTCCTGATGGCTCGATGATTTTGGGCAGCCCCGCCAAGGCGGTGCGCCAGCTCACGCCCGAGCAAATTGAAGGGTTAAAGCGCATCGCCCAAGGTTATGTGCGCAACGCCGAACGCTATCGGCAAGGTTTGAAAAAGATCGCCTGATGTCCGAACTGCGAAAATTTTTATTTGACGGCCTGCCGGTGCGTGGCATGCTGGTGAGGCTGACCGACTGCTGGCAAGAGGTGCTGCGCCGCCGTGCCGCCGGGGGTAATGACCCGCACTACCCACCCCCGGTGCGACGCTTGCTGGGCGAAATGACGGCGGCGGCCACGCTGATGCAGTCGAACATCAAGTTCAACGGGGCCCTGGTGTTGCAAATCTTTGGCGACGGCCCGGTCAAGCTGTTGGTGGTCGAGGTGCAGCCCGACCTGAGTTTTCGGGCCACGGCCAAGGTGGTGGGTGAGGTGCCTGAGAACGCCACTCTGAGCCAGATGGTCAATGTCCACAACAAAGGGCGTTGCGCCGTCACGCTAGACCCGCGCGACCGGCTGCCGGGTCAACAACCCTATCAAGGCGTGATCTCTTTGTGGGACGACCGGGGCCAGCCGATCGAGCGCTTTAGCGAGGTACTGCAGCACTATATGCTGCAAAGCGAACAACTCGACACCACACTGGTGCTGGCCGCCAATGAGCAAATGGCCGGTGGGCTGCTCATTCAGCGCTTGCCGGTGCAAGGCGCAGGTAACCTCTCGGCCAAGGCCACACAGGCCGATGAAGACCAGATCGGGCGCAACGAAGATTACGCCCGCATCGCCATATTGGCGGCCAGTCTGAAAGAGCAGGAATTGCTCGAACTCGACGGCCCGACCGTGCTGAGGAGGCTGTTTTGGGAAGAAAACCGGGTCGAATTTGACCCGCTGATCGGCGAGCAAGCGCCCCGCTTTGCCTGCAAATGCAGCCGCGAGCGGGTGCAACGTATGATTGCCGGGCTGGGCCAGGATGAAGCACGCGACATCGTGCGAGAGCAGGGCCAAATCGAGGTCGGCTGCGACTTTTGCGGCATGGCGTACCGTTTTGACGCCATCGATGCCGAGCAGATATTTGTTAATTCCGCCCCGGGATCATCGTCGCTGCAATAACACGTCGCCCCGCCCTCCATTAACCTCTGGGGTGATGCTTGGCGTGCATCTGTTGCAACCGCTCACGGGCAATGTGGGTGTAAATGGTGGTGGTGGAGATATCGGCATGCCCCAGCAGCATCTGAACGGCGCGCAAATCTGCGCCGTGGTTGAGCAAATGGGTGGCAAAGGCATGGCGCAGCGTATGGGGTGATAGGGGCCGGTCTATGCCCGCCTGCAGGGCGTATTTGCGCACCAAATTCCAAAACATGATGCGGCTCATCGACTGCCCGCTGCGAGCACCCCGGCTGCTCACAAACAGGGCTTCCTCTGGGCGTTCACCGACCAAGGCCGGTCGGGCTTCTTGCAAGTAGCGCAGCAAACAGTCGGCGGCCACTTGGCCGTAGGGAACCAGGCGCTCTTTGCTGCCTTTGCCCAGCACCCGCAGCACCTGATCACCGAGCAAAACATCGACACGGCGCAAACCGACCAATTCGCTCACCCTCAAGCCGCAGGCATACATCAATTCCAACATGGCCCGATCTCTCAACCCCAGAGGCTTGGATTCATCGGGCGCGGCCAGCAGGGCCTCGACCTCGGCCTCGCTCATGGCTTTGGGCACGCGCAAGGGTTGGCGCGCCGACAAGATGCGGGCCGTGGGGTCCGCCACGATCAGGCGCTCACGCAGGAGCCAATGAAAAAAACGCCTGAACACAGTCAGGCGTCGGTTGGCGGTGGTGGCCCGGGTTTGGGTATGGCGATGGGCGAAATAAGATTGCAAGTCGCTTTCTTCGACTTGCACCAGGGGTTTGCCATCCTGGCTGGCCAACCAGGCGTTGAAGAGGGCCAAATCACGCCGATAGGCGGCCAGGGTGAGCGGGGCCAGGCCGTCTTCGAGCCAGATGGCATCAATGAAACGGTCGATGACCGGGTCGGCCAAAGGCGGGGCATCGGCCTTGGTGTCCATCAGTCGAGGCGCAAATTCTGAGACTCAACCACTTTGCGATAGACCTCGAACTCGGCCTTCATCTGGGCGGCAAACTGCTCCGGGGTGTTGCCCACCACCAGTGAACCCGTGTCTTCAATGCGCTTGCGCACCGCAGGGTCTTGCAGGGCCTGACGGGCTGCCGCGCTCACTTTATCAACCACTTCCCTGGGCAGCCCCTTGGGGCCCAAAATACCGTAATAGGCCATGCGGTTGACAGGCTCTAAGCCCACCTCTTTGAAAGTCGGCACCTGGGGCAGCACCGCCACCCGCTGCGGCGCGGCGACCACGATGGGGATCAATTTGCCGGACTGAATGAAGGGCAAGGCAGAGGGCAGGTTGTCAAACATGATGGGCACCTGACCGGCCACCACATCGTTGAGGGCCGGGCCGGCACCGCGATAGGGAATGTGCAGGATGAAGGTTTGGGTCAGGCTCTTGAAGAGTTCGGTCTGCAGGTGACCGATGCCACCGGTGCCGGAGGAGGCATAAGAGTATTTGCCCGGGTTGGCCTTGATTTCGGCCACAAAGCCTTTGTAGTCGCGGGCCGGGAAAGAAGGATGCACCGCAATGATGTTGGGCGTGGCCGCAATATTAACGATGGGTGTGAAGTCGGTCGCGACGTTGTAAGGAATTTTGGGGTTGATGGCGGGGTTGGCGGCAGTGGTCGATACCGTGGCCACACCCAGCGAATACCCGTCCGGGGTGGATTTGGCGGTTTCATTGGCACCAACCACGCCGCCCCCGCCGGCCTTGTTTTCCACCACGACTGTTTGGCCCAGGGCCTTGCCCAGCGGCTCGGCCATGACGCGGGCCACGATGTCGGTGGTCCCCCCGGGCGCGAACGGCACCACCAGCTTGACAGGACGGTTCGGGTAACTTTGGGCCCAGGAACCCGCCGCCAGGGCAGACAGTGTCAGTGCCGCCAAAATTCGATTCAAGGTCATTTGAAATTCTCCTTCAATGCCAAATGTTACTCTGGCGACGATAACCCCAATGACATCAGTCAATCAAAGTTATGCTTGAAGGGGTGAACATCGTTTCTTTGCTGCTGCCCGATTTTTTGTTGATCTTGTGTGGCCATCTGATTTGCCGTCACACCCGACTCGGGCCCGCCGTCTGGCAACCGGTTGAAAACCTGGTGTATTTCTTTCTGTTCCCGGTGCTGCTGTTTCACGCCATCAGCCGGGCGCCGCTGGATCTGGGCACCGCTTCGAGCATGATCGGGGCCGGCATCACCTTGGGCTTGAGCGGCATCGCCATGTCTTATGCCCTGCCCCATGTGCCCGGACTGAACCGTTTTTTCAGCCCGCACCAGCATGCCGGGGCGGCACAGGTGGCGTTTCGCTTCAATTCGTTTTTTGGTTTGGCGCTGGCGGACCGCTTGTTGGGGTCGGCCGGGGTCCAGCAATTGGCCGTGTTGATCGGTTTTTGCGTGCCCATGTTCAATGTGGCGGCGGTCTGGCCCATGGCGCGCCAAGGCAGTCTGGGCTTGGGGCGCGAGTTGTCGCGCAATCCGCTGATTTTGGCCACTTTGGGTGGGTTGGCCTTTAACCTGGCCGGGCTGACCATGCCCGATTGGCTGTCGCCCACCCTGGGGCGCATCGGCCAAGCCTCCATCCCCCTGGGCCTGATGGCTGCCGGAGCCGGTTTGGAGATGCACAGGCTCACCAATGGGCGCTGTCTGACGCTGAGCCTGTTGCTGATCAAACACCTGCTGATGCCCATCAGTGCCTGGCTGTTGGCCATGGCCTGGGGCCTGAGCCCTCTGCAGACCACGGTGCTATTGGTTTTCTCGGCCCTGCCCACGGCCTCGAGTTGCTACTTGCTGAGCGCTCGCATGGGTTTCGATGGCCCCTATGTGGCAGGCCTGGTCACCCTCTCGACCCTGGCCGCAGCAGCCAGCCTGCCGCTGGCCTTGGGCGTGCTCAATGCCCTGTAGGGTTAAATGACCACCGGCTCGGGTTCGAGCATGATGCCGAATCGCTCGTAGACGCTGGCCTGGATGGCCCGCGCCAAGGTCATGACCTCGCCACCGGTACAGGGGTTGGCCACCCCGCCCCGATTGACCAGCACCAGGGCCTGACGCTCGTAGACACCCGCATGGCCGATGGACTTTCCTTTCCAGCCACAGGCGTCTATCAGCCAACCTGCGGCCAATTTGATGCGGCCATCGGGCAGGTTGTAGAACACCACCTTGGGGTCGCGCCCGATGATGTCTGCGCATTGCTCGGGGGTGACCGTGGGGTTCTTGAAAAAACTCCCGACATTGCCAATGACCGCCGGGTCGGGCAATTTGGCGCGACGGACCTCACAGACCCAGTCAAACACCTGCTGCGGGGTCAAGGGCGCGTCGGGGTGCTCGGCCTGTTTGCGCGCCAAGTCCTGATAACTCAAATCGGGCCGCCAACGCTTGGGCAGGCGAAAACGCACACGCAAAATCACGGCCCGCCCCCCCAGCCCGAAGCGACTGGAGGCACCGACCCGGCTGTCCGGGCCGTGCTTGAAGATCGAATCCCGGTAGCCGAAAGCACATTGTTCGGCTCGCAATTCAAAGACCTTCCCGGTTTGCAAATCGAAGGCATCGAGAGAGTCAAACCGGTCTTGCAACTCGACCCCGTAGGCGCCGATGTTTTGCACAGGTGCAGCCCCCACGGTGCCCGGGATCAGGGCCATGTTTTCCAGGCCAGGCCACCCTTGTGCCAGGGTCCAGGCGACCAGATCATGCCAGTTTTCACCCGCTTCAGCCTCGATCAAGCGGCTTTTGTCGTCTTCTGCCAACCATCGCCGCCCCCGATTCTCCATTTTCAGCACCAGGGCCCGCACATCGCCGGTGAGCACCAGGTTGCTGCCGCCGCCCAGCACCCATTTGGGGCCCTGCCCCAATTCGCTGGACAGGGCATCGCGAAGATCTTGCTCGGAGCGCACCCGCACCAGGCTTTGGGCACGGGCCACAATGCCGAAGGTGTTGTAGGGTTGCAGGGCTACCTGAGACTCGATGATCATGGGAGAATTGTCTCATTGTGCGACTGCCATGAGCTTGACATCATGCCCTCATTTGACACTGTCTGCGAAGCCAATCTGGTAGAGATCAAAAACGCCGTCGATAACGCGGCCAAGGAAATCGGCACGCGCTTTGATTTCAAAGGCACCTCTGCCGCCCTCGAACTGAAGGACAAAGAGATCACCCTTTGGGGCGATGCCGAATTCCAGCTCGCACAGGTCGAGGACATCTTGCGCAACAAACTGGCCAAACGGCAAGTCGATGTCCGTTTCCTGGACATCGGAGAGGTACAAAAAGTCGGCGGCGACAAGGTCAAGCAGGTGGTCAAGGTGCGCAACGGCATCGAGTCTGAGGCGGCCAAGAAAATCCAGCGACTGATCAAAGACAGCAAACTCAAATTGCAAGCCGCGATCCAAGGCGAAGCCGTGCGGGTCAGTGGCAGCAAACGGGACGACTTGCAAGAAGCCATGCGGCTGATCCGCCAGGGCATCCAAGATTTGCCCCTGAGCTTCAACAACTTTCGCGACTGATCAATCGCGGCGGCCCTGTCCGATGCGCGGCTCGTTCCCGGCCAGCAGGCGGCCGATGTTGGCCCGGTGCCGGTACAGCAATACGGCTCCCATGGCAGCCACTGCCAAGCCCAGGCCAGGGCGGCTGGGCCATGCGACCCCGATGCCCAAGACATAGAAAAAAGGCGCAAAGACCGCTGCGCAAATCGCCCCCAGAGAGGAGATGCGACTGAAAAACACGACGATCAGCCAGCTCGCCAATGTCGCCAGCCCCAAGAAGGGCTCGATGCCCAGCAACACACCCGCCGCAGTCGCCACGCCTTTACCGCCCTGGAAACGAAAAAAAACAGGCCAGACGTGGCCGAGAAAGGCCGCCAGGGCCACAGGGGCCAAGACCTCATCGGGCCAGCCCAAATCGGCCCCGTAGCGGGCCACCAGCCAGACCGGCAACCAACCCTTGGCGGCATCGAGCAATAGCGTCAGCGCAGCCGCAGATTTGTGCCCAGAGCGCAGCACATTGGTGGCCCCCGGGTTGCCGCTGCCATAGGTTCTCGGGTCGCTCAGCCCCATGAGGCGACTGACCAACACCGCAAACGACAAAGACCCGATCAAGTAGGCCGCCAAGACG
>JBEBAJ010000051.1:0-12575 GCA_041158965.1 Pseudomonadota bacterium
CCACTTGATCGGGCTTAATCCAACCCAGATGTTGCATGCCTTTGGTTCGGCGGGCACGCAGTCGGCGGGCTTGTGGGAATTTTTGCGCACCGCCGCCGACAGCAAGCAGTTGCACACTGCCCATGCTGCCGGTGCCGGGCTGATGTCTGCCCTGCTGGCGCAGAACGGGTTCACTGGTGCCGAGCGCATTTTTGATGGTCTGCAAGGCATGGCTGCCGGGATGTCCAGTGATGCCAACCCCGCTTGCCTGACCGATCAATTGGGTCAGCGCTGGGCCCTGGCCGAGACCTCTTTCAAATACCATGCCTCGTGTCGCCACACCCACCCGGCTGCCGACGCCTTGTTGCAGGTCATGCGTGAGCATGGGTGCTGGGCCCGGTGGTGCGGCCTTCAACCGTGCATCAGAGCAAATTTTCGATGGGCACAGTGCTGGCCCTGGCGGCCATTCACGGCCATGCCGGTCTGGGCGAGTTTGACCAACACTTTGGCAGTGAGGTCACTCGCGACTTCTGTGAGCGGGTGAGCATGACCTTGGACACCGAGGTCGATGGCGCTTACCCCCGCCGCTGGATCGGCAAAGTCACTGTGCATACCCTCGATGGCCGGGTACTGAGGGGGCGCGTCGATGAGCCCAAAGGCGACCCGGGCAATACCCTGAGTCGAGATGAAATCACCGATAAGGCGATGCGGCTGGCCTCGCACAGCCAGGGTGCCACGGGTGACGAGATGCGCCATGCCCTGGAACAACTTTGGGGCGTCGTTCGAATCCAGCATATGGGGCGTTTGCTGACCTGACAATCTTTGGGGTTGATCGGGAGATTGGCTTGGTTCCAAACATGAAATAATTTACATTCTCGACACAATTTAAAAAGAGGAGTCTTTCATGCAACCTTTCTTCAAGCGCTGTCTGACCTTGGCCGCTGTGTCATTGGCCATGGCCTCTGGCGCTCAGGCCCAGTCTTTCCCCGACAACAAACCTGTGACCATGGTGGTGCCCTTTGCCGCGGGCGGCCCGACGGATGTGGTGGCCCGCATGCTGGCCATCCCCATGGGCAAAGCGCTGGGTACGACCGTCACGGTTGAGAACACCGTCGGAGCCGGTGGCACCATTGCTTCGGCCCGCGTGGCCCGCTCGGCCCCCACCGGTCACACCATTTACTTGCACCACATGGGCATGGCCACGGCCGTGTCTTTGTACAGAAAGCTCAGTTTTGATCCGCTCAAAGACTTTGAATACATTGGCCAGGTGGTCGATGTGCCCATGACCTTGTTGGCGCGAAAAGACTTTCCGGCCAATAACTATGCCGAGTTGATCAACTACATCAAGACCAACAAAGACAAGGTTTCGCTGGCCAACGCCGGTCTGGGCGCCGTTTCGCACCTGTGCGGGCTGTTGTTCATGAGCTCGATTGGTGTTGATCTGACCACCGTGCCCTATAAGGGCACTGGCCCGGCCATGAATGATTTGCTGGGCGGACAGGTGGACTTGTTGTGCGATCAGACCACCCAGACCGTGCCCATGATCAAGGAAAACCGGATCAAGGTTTACGGTGTCACGACCCTCAAGCGACTGTCGGCCCTGCCCAATGTGCCGACCCTGGATGAGCAAGGCAACAAGGGTTTTGAAGTCAAGGTCTGGCACGGCATGTATAGTCCGAAGGGCACACCCAAAGACGTGATCGAAAAGCTCAATGTGGCCCTTCGTGCCGCTTTGACTGACCCGACAGTCAAGCAGCGTCTGGCTGATCTGAGCTCGGAAGTTCCGCCCATGGAAAAAGTCACCCCTGAAGGCCTGCGCACCCACCTCGAAGCCGAAATCAAGAAGTGGGGCCCGGTCATAACCAAAGCCGGTATTTACGCCGACTAAGAAGGAGCCCGCCTTGCCGCTGATCCTGGAACCGCACATGCACCACCCGGGTCAGTCGGTGGGCGACTTGCACGCCGGAGACGACTTTTACGAGGCCTTGCTCGATGCCCACCAGGGCCTGACCGAAGAGCAGAGTCACGCCTTGAACGCGCGCCTGATCCTGACCCTGGCCAACCACATCGGCGATGTGTCGGTGCTCAAAGAGGCGATAGAGGTCGCCAAAACAGCCGGTTGACCTTTCAGTCCTCTATGAGTGTGTGCGTCAGTGCAAATTGGGCTTGTCGCACCCCGGGGCTGGCGTGGTGTCGGTCTCTTCCTCGGTGACCTTGAAGACGTCTTCGATGTTCTGAGCAATCAATATATTGCCCAACCAATCGTCGATCTCGTCGGACGATGCATTCAGCACCCGCTGGTCTGTTTCATCGGGCAAACGCCCAAACCGCATCATCATCTGTTCGTGCAGGGCCATCATGCGCCCCACATGTAGCCCTTTGTCGAGCCCCTGAGTCACGCCCTGAAGAAAGCCGGAAAATTCGGCTTCGCGCAACAAGGCACTCGCACTGCCTAGGTATTCATCTTCGCTTTCGGCTTGGTCTTGTGCCGGGTTGGCCGTTTGATGGTCTGTCTGGATGGGGGTTCTGCTGATGGTCTTGATGATGGCCTTGATCATGGTGATCTATCCTTGGATCGTTGAACATATGTCAAATTCGAACACAAAAGCAATCAAAAAAGCTGATTTTTTTCAGTGACTATTCACGTGATGCATGCACCTTTTGGACCTGATGTCGCGGTCCTTCCCTGACAAAAGTCAAACCATGCCGACAGCCCAAACCACCGTATGGTCAGGCATGCCATGCCGCAAGATATGCGCCACTCACACTGAGGTTTTGTCTTTAAAGTCGCAACACGCCCGCACCTGACATGCCCCGCACTGAGGCTTGCGCGCCTGGCACACGTAGCGGCCATGCAAAATCAGCCAATGGTGTGCGTTGACCAGGTAAGTGGCAGGGATTCTTTTGAGCAGTTTTTGCTCGACCGCCAGCACGTCTTTGCCGGGGGCCAGTCCGGTGCGGTTGCTGACCCGGAAGATGTGCGTGTCGACCGCCATGGTGGGCTCGCCAAAGGCGACATTCAGCACCACATTGGCGGTTTTGCGGCCCACACCGGGCAATCGCTCCAGTGCTTCGCGCGTGCGTGGTACTTGCCCGCCATGTTCGGCGACCAGAATATGGCAGGTTTTCATCAGATTGGCGGCCTTGGTCCGGTACAGGCCGATGGTCTGGATGTATGCCGTCAGCCGCTCTAATCCCAGCGCAATGATTTTTTGCGGCGTGTTGGCCACCACAAACAGGCGCCGTGTGGCTTTGTTCACGCCCACGTCGGTGGCTTGTGCCGAGAGCAACACGGCGGCCAGCAATTCAAACACGCTGGTGTATTCCAGATCGGTCACCGGATGCGGGTTGGCTGCCTGCAAGGTGGCAAAAAAGGTGTCAATTTGGGCGGGCGTCATGGCTCATAATCGAAGAATTATTCTCCGATAATATATCCATGCAATTCGCCAAAAGACTCGACCATGTAGAAACCTCGGCCATCCGGGAGTTGTTCAAACTGCTGGGCAAGCCCGGCATCATCAGCTTTGCCGGTGGCTTCCCCGATAGCGCCATGTTTGACGTCGAGGGCATTCGCGAAGCCAGCCAGCGCGTGCTGACTGAGCAGCCCGGCCCGGCTTTGCAATACGGGGCGACCGAAGGGCATCCGCCGCTGCGTGAGGCTTTGGCCCAATTCATGGCTTCCAAGGGGGTGCAGGGCGTTGCCGCCAGCGACCTGATTGTGACCACCGGCAGCCAGCAGGCGCTGGACCTGATCGCCAAAACCCTGCTTGATGAGGGCGATGTGGCGCTGGTGGAAGCCCCGACTTTTTTGGCCACCATCCAGTGTTTTCGGTTGTATGGCCCGCAAGTGCTGGGCGTGCCCATAGACG
This sequence comes from Pseudomonadota bacterium, assembly GCA_041158965.1. Classification (GTDB taxonomy): domain Bacteria; phylum Pseudomonadota; class Gammaproteobacteria; order Burkholderiales; family Burkholderiaceae_C; genus Limnohabitans. Next base: position 3,849 of record JBEBAJ010000051.1, read on the forward strand.
CCGATGGCGTGCGTGTGGACTTGCTCGAAGAGATGATCGTGCGCCATCGCCCCAAGCTGGTCTACATCATCCCGACTTTTGGCAACCCCAGTGGCGCCATGCTCAGTCTGGAGCGCCGCTTGCAGATTTTGCGCCTGGCCGTGCAGCATCAAGTGGTGGTGGTCGAAGACGACCCGTATGGCGACCTTTATTTCGGCGCCGAGCCGCCGCCATCACTGTTGGCCTTGTCTCATCAGGTGCCGGGCAGTCGCGATTGGTTGCTGCATTGCGGCAGCCTGTCAAAGGTGCTCAGTCCCGGCTTGCGCGTGGGCTGGCTGATCGCCCCGCAAGCCCTGTTGCAGCGTGCCACCATGTGCAAGCAGTTCAGCGATGCCCACACTTCGACCTATGCCCAGGCGACTGCCGCAGAGTATCTGAAAAGCGGTCGGATGCCCGCCACCCTCGACCACGTGCGCCGCGTGTATGGCGAGCGAGCCGCCACCATGGGCGCGGCCTTGCGGCGTGAGCTGGGCGATGCCTTCAGCTTTAACCAACCCCAAGGCGGTTTGTTCTTCTGGGGGAGGCTCACAGGGGCCGGTGGCAGGGTCACCAATGGTCAGGTGCTGGCGCAAAAGGCCATCGAGCACAATGTGGCTTTCGTGCCGGGGGCACCGTTTTTTGCCGACCAGCCCGACTTGGCCAGTCTGCGCCTGAGCTTTGCCACGTCCGATCTGAGCAAGATCGAAGAGGGCGTGACGCGCTTGGGGCAGGCCTTGAGAGAAGCCCGCTGAACGCCCGCTAAACGGTCATCCCAGCAAAGCGTTGTAAGACGGCTCGTCGAGCAGACGACTCAGCTCAGTGGGGTCGCTGAGTTTGACTTTGATGAACCAGCCCGAGCCCAAGGGGTCGCTGTTGGCCAGTGAGGGGTCGGCGCGCAGGGCCTCATTGACTTCCACCACTTCGCCTGAGGCCGGCATGAACACATCGGCGGCGGCTTTGACCGACTCGACCACGCAAGCCACGCTGCCTGCGGCAAACACGGCACCTATGGCTGGCAAATCGACAAACACGATATCACCCAGGGTCTCTTGGGCGTGTAAGGTGATGCCGACCACTGCCGGGGTCTGGCTGGGGTCTATCCATTGGTGCTCGGGGCTATAAAAGCGGCTCATGCAGGTATCCAATAAAAATCAGCGGGGGTAAGCCCAATCGCGCAAGGTCAGCGAGATTTCAGGCACATAAGTGATGACCATCAGGCAACTCAAGACAACCAGAACGAAGGGGACCAGTTGTGTGATGATGCGGTCGAGTGAGATTTTTGCCACGGTGCAGGCAGCGAACAGATTGACGCCAAAGGGCGGCGTGATCATGCCCAAGGCCAGGTTCACCACCATGATCAGACCGAAATGCACCGGGTCGATGCCAAAGTGGATTGCCACCGGCGCCAGGATGGGGGCCAGCACAATGATTGCGGCGCTGGTTTCGATGAACATGCCAATCAGGAACAAAGCCAGATTCACGCCCAGCAGGAACATGTCGGGTGATTGCAGCACCTCTTGCAACCAGTGGCCGATGGCTTCAGGCACGCCAGCGCGGGTGATCATGAAGGCGAATAAACCAGCGTTGGCGATGATGAACATGATGACTGCCGACGACAGGACTGATTTGCGCAATATGGGATAGATGTCACGCCAGCCGATTTCGCGGTATATCAGCATGCCCACCAGCAGTGCGTAAAAAACAGCCACCGCCGAGGCCTCGGTCGGGGTAAAGACGCCGCCATAAATGCCACCCAAAATGATGACGGGCATCAGCAAGGCCCAGCCCGCTTGGCGTGTGCCAGACCAAAGGCTGAGCCGACCGTCTCCGTCATTCTTGCCCCAGCCTTTGTATTTGGCATACAGATAAACGAACAGCATCAGTGCGCCACCAATCAATAAGCCAGGGCCAAAACCGGCGATGAACAATTCACCGATGGAGATTTCAGCGCTGACGCCATACAAAATCATGGGGATCGAGGGAGGAATGATCACACCCAACTCGGCGCTGGTGGCCTGTAAGGCAGCCGCATAATTGGTGGGATACCCGTGCTTGATCAGGGCCGGGATCAGAATGGCGCCTATGGCGAAGGTGGTGGCCACCGAAGACCCAGAGACGGCCGCAAAGATCATGCAAGTCAGCACACAGGTCATGGGCAGGCCGCCTTGGACCCCCCCGACGATGCTCTTGGCAAATTCAACCAAGCGGCGCGAGATGCCGCCAGTCTCCATCAGATTGCCTGCCAGGATGAAAAACGGAATGGCCGCCAAAGGGAATTTGTTGATCGAAGAGAACATCTCTTTGACCGATAGCAACATATTGGCTTGCGTCATCTGGATGCCCACCACCGCGGACAAGCCGATGGAGACCGCCACCGAGATGGTCAGTGCAAAGCACAAGACCATGGTCAAAATCATGGCCGTGCTCATTGTGCGTTCTCCAATTCTTCACGTTTCGGGTCAAGAAAATTACCGATGATGCCGATCATGGCAAAGACAGCACCCACGGGCATGGCGATGTAAGCCCAAAACATGGAGACATCCTCAAGACCGATGACGCTTTGCACCTTGCCGCGTTGGGCATAGTCTTGGCCCCACCAGAGGATGATGACCATGAGCGACAAGGAGGCCAAAGCCACCAGAAAGTCAAGCATGCGACGCCCCCAGGGCGGACTTGCACGGTAAAGCACATCGACGCTGACCATGGCACCCAGCCGAAATGCGGCAGGGATGCCCATGAATACCATCCAAATCAGGCTGAATCGAATCAGCACCTCAGTCCACTCTGCCGGTTGCTCAATGACAAAGCGGGTGATGATCTGAAACAAGCCCAGCACGCTGGCCACCGCCAGCATGAAACAGGCCACAGCCATGGAGATTTGGGTGGTCCAATGCTCGATTTGTAGGAATGTTTTTTTCATGCGTGACCCGATAAAAAAACCCGCCTGTCAGGGCGGGTTGCGGCGCAAGCCCGATTTATTTGAAGTTGCGGATGCGCTCGATGTTGGCCTTGCCAAACTGCTTTTCAAATTCGGCATACACGGGCGAGAGGGCAGACACGAACTTGCCCTTGTCGACGTTCTCGACCACGTTCATGCCTTTGCTGCGCAGCTCGGCCACGCCTTTGGCGTCGTCTTCATCGACACGAGCGCGGTTGGCCTTAACGGCCACTTTGGCGGCCTCGAGGAAGTGGCCTTTGTCTTCAGCGCTGAGCTTGTCAAAGTTGGCTTTGTTCATCAGGAAAATGGCCGGCGAATAAACGTGACCGGTCAGTGTCAGGTGCTTTTGCACTTGGTCGAACTTGGCCGCCATGATCACTGAAAGGGGGTTCTCCTGGCCATCGACTGTGCCCTGTTGCAATGCAGTGAACACTTCTGGGAAGGCCATCGGGGTGGTGATGATGCCGAAGCCTTTGTAGGCTGCGACGTGGACCGGGTTCTCCATGGTGCGCATCTTCAGGCCCTTGAGGTCATCGGGGGCATTGACCGAGCGTTTGCTGTTGGTCATGTGGCGAACACCGTTCTCGCCCCAGGCCAGGGCCTTGAAGCCCTTGCTGTCGAACTTGCCCAGCATCTCTTCACCGATGGGGCCGTCAAGCACTGCACGGGCGTGGGCCTTGTCCCGGAACAGGAAAGGAATGTCCAAAATGCGTGCCTCGGGTACGAAGTTGGGGACCGGGCCTGTCGAGCTGAACGTCAATTCTTGGGTGCCCAGTTGCACGGCCTCGATGGACTCACGCTCACCACCCAGAGAGCCGGAGTAAAAGGCTTGGATTTTGTAGCGGCCCTTGGTGCGGGTTTCCACTTCTTTGGCGAAGGTATCGATGGCAATGCCCTGGTGCGAGTTTTGCGCCACCGAGATGCTGATTTTCATATTCGTCTGGGCCAATGCCGATTGAGAGATGCCCAAAGCCAGCGCCAGAGCGCAAAAAATAGAAGAAACTTTCATGGAGTACTCCGCAAGATGCTGTGAAAGAAAACGGGATTATGGTGCAGAAAGCAAGCCGTGACCGCTTGGGGTTTTCAGGGGGATTCAGGCCCCGATGATGCCCTTGATCGCTGTGGGGTTGTCTCTGATGTAGTCGCGAATCACAGTGTCAAAGTCAGGGTCGGCCTGCAGTCCCAAGCCCCGCGCCCGGGGCGACTCGACACGGCCCGGCCAGCTGCGCACGATGCGACGGATGTTCGCATCTGGGGTCCAATCGATGAGGTCGGCCACGGCCTTGCCCGCCACCCGCTGCAGGGCGGCGGCCATTTCGCCCACGGTGGTGACCAGGGCCGGCAGGTTGATGGCTGTGCGTGGCCCCCATTCGGCGTCGCTTGACTGGCCCACGCGCAGCAAGCCCTCGATGGTGCGGTTTGGAGAGGACAGGGCGACTTCGGTTTCGCGGGCCACCGGACACGCCCCTTGGAGGCCAGCCAGCGGCTCGCGCACCATGCCGCTGAAGAAACCCGAGGCGGCGCCATTGGGCTTGCCCGGGCGCACACTGACCGTCATCAGGCGTGCGGCACGGCCCCGAATGTAGCCCTTGCGAGTGTAATCGGCGGTAAGTTGCTCGCCGATGAATTTTTGGATGCCATAACTGGTTTGCGGGGTCGGCAAGGTATCGTCAGTGACGATCCAGGGCCCGCTGGGGTAGGGTGCCTCGGCGGGCAGGCCAAACACCGCCAGAGAGCTGGCGAACACCACCACCGGCGTGGTGCCCAAGGCCCGACAGGCGGCCAGCAAGGCCTGGGTGGCGGCCAGATTGCTGCGCATGCCCAGATCAAAGTCAGCCTCGCATTCGGCGCTGACAGCCGCAGCCAGGTGGTAGACCACGTCAGTGCCCTTGGCGATGGCCTGGGCTCCGTTCGGACCTGGTATGAGCAGGCCATTGAGTTCACCCACACAGGCCCTCACGCGGGCATCGGCCAGCAAATCGGCAGGCGGCTTGAACTGATCGACCAAGGTGATTTGCTCGATCGTGCCTGGGGGCTGGCCGTTGACCGAAAACTGCCCCTGTGACAACAAGGCACGCGCCAGGCGTGCCCCCAAAAAACCGGCGCCGCCGGTGATCACGATGCGCATGATGACTCCTGGTGATTTACATGCCGGCGTAGTTGGGGCCGCCGCCACCCTCAGGCGTGACCCAGACGATGTTTTGACTGGGGTCTTTGATGTCGCAGGTCTTGCAATGCACACAGTTTTGTGCATTGATTTGCAATCGGTCGGAGCCGTCTTCGGCTTTGACAAATTCATACACCCCGGCTGGGCAATAGCGGCTCTCCGGACCACCGTATTGAGCCAAATTCAGTGACACGGGGACAGAGGCGTCTTTCAGTGTCAGGTGGGCGGGTTGGTTTTCTTCGTGGTTGGTGTTGCTGATGAACACACTGGAGAGCCGGTCAAAAGTCAGCTTGCCATCGGGCTTGGGGTAATCGATGGGCGCGCATTGGGCGGCGGGCTTGAGGTTGACATGGTCGGGCTTGTCGCGGTGGATGGTCCAGGGGGTGTGGCCGCGCAAGACAAACTGCTCGATGCCGGTCATCAGGGTGCCCACGTTGCGGCCTTTTTTGAACCATTGCTTGAAGTTGCGGGCCTTGTTCAACTCGGTGTGCAACCAACTGGCCTCGAATGCCTCGGGGTAGGCGCTGAGTTCATCACCGCTGCGCCCGGCGACAATGGCGTCATAAGCGGCTTGGGCGGCCAGCATGCCGGTCTTGATGGCGGCATGGCTGCCCTTGATGCGGCTGGCATTGAGGTAGCCCGCATCACAACCCACCAAGGCGCCGCCCGGGAACACCGTCTTGGGCAGGCTGAGCAGGCCCCCGGCGGTGATGGCGCGCGCGCCATAGGCCAGGCGTTTGCCTGCGGCGACACCGTGTGCAGCGTCACCCTCGAAGTACCAACGGATGTTGGGATGGGTTTTGAAGCGCTGGAATTCTTCAAATGGGCTCAGCCAGGGGTTTTGGTAATCGAGCCCGACGACAAAGCCGACCACCACTTTGTGGTCGGCCATGTGGTACAAAAAAGAGCCGCCATAGGTGGCGTCATCCAGCGGCCAGCCTGCGCTGTGCAGGGCCAAGCCGGGTTGATGGCGCTTGGGGTCGATCTCCCAGAGTTCTTTGATGCCTATGCCGTAACTCTGGGGGTCTTTGCCCGCATCCAGCGCAAATTTGTCGATGATTTGCTTGCCCAGGTGACCGCGCGCCCCCTCGGCAAAAATGGTGTACTTGGCGTGCAGTTCCATGCCCAGCTGGAAGTTCTCGGTGGGTTCGCCGTCTTTGCCCACGCCCATATTGCCGGTGGCCACGCCCTTGACCGAGCCGCGCTCGTCATACAGCACCTCGGCCGCGGCAAAGCCGGGAAAGATCTCGACCCCCAAGCCCTCAGCTTGCTCGGCCAGCCAGCGGGTGACCTCGCCCAGGCTGACGATGTAGTTTCCATGGTTGTCAAAGCAGGGCGGTAAAAACAGATTGGGCACGCGCGTGCCGCCCGTTTCACTCAAGAGCATGAAAGCGTCGTCGGTGACTGGCTGATGCAGGGGGGCACCACGCGCTTTCCAGTCGGGGAACAATTCGGTCAGGGCGCGCGGGTCCATGATGGCCCCTGACAAAATATGGGCCCCCGGCTCAGAACCTTTTTCCAGCACCACCACCGACACATCCTGGCCTTTTTCGGCGGCCAATTGTTTGAGCCGAATGGCGGTCGACAGACCCCCGGGGCCCGCGCCCACAATGACCACATCGTATTCCATCGTTTCACGGGGGCCGAATTGTTGAAGAATTTCTGCGGGCGTCATGGCGGTCTGGTCATCTGTAGGAATGCCCTATTTTATGCCGACCCGGTGCGAGTATGGCTATGATCGGCTTAGAAGGAGAACATCATGTCTTATCAGATCGATTTGTCAGGGCGCGTGGCGTTGGTGACGGGCGCATCCAGCGGCCTGGGGGCCCAGTTTGCCAAAACCCTGTCCCGCGCCGGTGCGGCGGTGGTGCTGGCCAGCCGTCGGCTGGACCGCCTGAAAGACTTGCGCAGCCACATCGAGGCCGAGGGCGGCAATGCGCATGTGGTTGAAATGGATGTGACCGACCCGCACCGCATCGCAGCGGCGGTGGCCCATGCCGAAACCGAGGTCGGTGCGATTGACATTTTGGTCAACAACTCGGGTGTCAGCACCACCCAGCGCTTGCTCGATGTCAAGCCCGAAGACTTCGATTTCATTTTTGACACCAATGTCCGTGGCGCCTTTTTTGTGGCGCAGGAAGTGGGGCGGCGCATGGTGGCCCGAGCACGGGGCACGGCCCCTGGCACTTTTGCCGGTGGGCGCATCATCAATATCGCTTCCATGGCCGGATTGAAGGTGCTGCCCCAAATTGGCGCCTATTGCATGAGCAAGGCCGCAGTGATCCAGATGACCAAGGCCATGGCCATGGAGTGGGGCCGCTTTGGCATCAATGTCAACGCCATATGTCCGGGTTACATCGACACCGAAATCAACCATCATCACTGGGACACCGAGCAAGGCCAGAAGCTCATTGCCATGTTGCCACGCAAAAGGGTCGGGCAACCGCAAGACCTTGACGCCTTGTTGATCATGCTGGCCAGCGGCGAGAGTGGGTTCATCAACGGTGCGGTGATTGCCGCCGATGATGGGTTTGCGCTCTGATCGTTCTTAAGCCTGCGCCGTCTTGGACACGGCGCGCCACTGGTCGGCGTGCGCTTGCAGCCAGTGGTCGGCCCGCGCAGGGTCACCGCACTGGTTGGGGTGAAAATCTGGGCGGGTGTACGCCCACAGGGGTTTCCAATAGCGCCGCACAAAGCCGTGTCGGCCCAGCACAAAGCGACATGCAGTGACCCAGGTGCGAGGCTTGAAGAGGCTGCCATCGCGCCACAGGTTGTGCAAGGTTTGGCGCAGGGTATCGGTCAGGAACTGAAACAGCACAAAGCGATACCAGCGCATGCGCCATTGATGGTTGCCGCCCAATTGCATGTAGAGGTCAAAGGCCACTGTTTTGTGCTCGGTTTCTTCGGCCGCATGCCAACGCCAAAGGGTGCGCATCGGTTCTTGGGCATCGCGCAACCAGTCGCCCGGGCCGTCGGTGTCGGCCAGGGTTTGATCGCCAAAGACCGAGGTGAAATGCTCGAACGCCGCAGTGATGGCCAACTCGTGCATATAGGGGCGGCTGCTGTCTTTGAAATATTTTTCGCGCCCCAGTTTCAGGCGGCGCTCTATGCGAGGCCCCCAATGGTTGACCATGCCTTGACGCTCCAACTCGGCGTTGTAGAGGGTGTGCAAATGGCGGTGGGTGGCTTCCTGGCCGATGAATTCGCGGGCCAGTTGTTTCAGGGGGGCGTGATCAGGGGTGTCGGGCAAGGCTTCAGCACCCGCGCGCACCGAGTCGATGAAGAACTGTTCACCCGCCGGAAAACTAAATGACAAGGCGTTGTAATAGGCGCTGGTGAATGGGTCGCCTGTCCAGTGACGGTCAAACCCCTGGCGCAGGTCGACCAGCAGGCGCCTCACAGTGAGGTGGGCCACTGTGGGGGTTGGGGTAGGGGTAGGCGCAGTCATGATCGGTAAAAAAGAACGACCGTTCTATTTTGACAGACGGCGGCCACTTGTCAAGTTTTGGGGGCTTTGGGCATTCGGCCCATGAGGTAGAACTCGGGGTTGGGCATCATGCCGCTGAAACTGGCCATGCGGTTGGAGAGCCCGAAGAAAGCGGTG
>JBEBAJ010000052.1:0-20244 GCA_041158965.1 Pseudomonadota bacterium
TGGAGGGCAAGTACCACCAGGTCAAACGCATGCTGGCGGCAGTGGGCAACCAGGTCGTGCAGCTGCACCGCTCACGCATCGGGCAATTCGATCTGCCCGTCGACCTGGCCCCGGGCCAGTGGCGCTGGCTCACGGCGCAAGAGCTGGCACTTGTGAGCGCAAAAAACGGCTGATCGCTTGGGTCACGGCCTCGCGCTGGTCGCGGTGCGGCGAATGTCCGCACTGCTCCAACACGCAGTGCTCGATGGGCCCCTTCGGTTCTATCTCGAAAATCTGCGCCAGAGTGCCATAGGCGTCTTCGCGGCCCTGTATCGCCAGCACCGGGGCGGTGATGTGGCGGCACAAAGGGCGGATGTCAAACGCGCGAAATTCGGGCGACAGCCACACTTCGCACCACTGCCAGAACGCCACATCGACATCGCGATGAAAGCGCGCCAGACGGGCGCGCAAATCGCCTTGCTCAAAGGCCGTGCGGGCGGCCTCGATCGAGGCAATCGACACCGGCTCTACCTTCACATGCGGGGCCATCGCCACGCAGGCGGCCAGCGGGTGTCGGGCGGCGTAGAGCAGGGCGATGGTGCCGCCGTCAGAGTGCCCGATCAGCACAGGCCGATCGATGCCCAGTTTGGCGAGCAACTCGGGCAAGACCTCGTGTGCCTGCCGGTGCATGAAATCGGGGCCATGTCGGCCTGTCCCCCGCACGTCGGGTATCGGGTCAGACTGGCCATAGCCCTGGCGCGAATACACCAGACCGTCGCAGCCCAGTTCGGCGCACACGGCTTGGGGCCAGGCCCCTTGCTTGCTGCCCCACATGGCGACACTGCCCAGGCCCTCATGCAAAAAAACCAGGGTCGGGCGCTGCGCCCCGGTCTGCCCGGCCGGGGCACCGATGCGCTCGAACTCCAGCCCTATTCCCTTGACATTGATCATGGCCATGCACACATCTTAGCCTGACATGGTTGGCCCCAAGCTACACTTGTGCTTCAGGAATTGCAATCACTCTGGAGCCTTCTTTTGACCCCCTTTCTTCCCTCGCGTCGGCAGTCCTTGTGCATGCTGGGCCTGTGGTGCAGTGTCGGCCCCTCTCTGGCCCAATCGCCCGCACCGCCCAAGCCGGCTGAAGCATCGGCCACGGGCACAGCGCCGAACACGGCAGCGACCCCTGCCTCACTTCAGGGGGCACCGATTTTTGTGCTCAACTCGCTCGACGCCAACGTCAGCGTCATCGACCCGATCACCTGGCGTGTCGTCAAAACCATCCCCACCGGCAAAGAGCCGCACCACCTCTACCTGACCCCCGACGAAAAATCGGTCATCGTGGCCAATGCCGCGGGCGACTCGCTCACCTTCATCGACCCGCGCAGCGCCGAAGTGCAGCGCGTGGTGCGTGCCACCATCGACCCCTACCACCTGCGGTTTTCGCCCGACATGAAGTGGCTGGTCACGGTGGCCAACCGCCTCGACCACATCGACCTCTACCGCTGGGACGGACAAACCCCCACCTTGGTCAAGCGCCTGGCCTCGGGCAAAACCCCCAGCCACCTCTGGATCGACCGCGCCAGCACCACCGTCTACACCACCATGCAAGACAGCCACGAGTTGGTGGCGGTAGATTTGGCCACGCAGGCCATCAAATGGCGCGTGCCCACCGGCCCATTGCCCGCCGACGTCTTTGCCACCCCCGATGAGCGCCATTTGCTGGTGGCCAACACCGGCGGCTTTGATGTGCAGGTCTTTGACATCAGCGTCAACCCGGCCAAACTCGTCAAGAACCTGCGCACCGGTGAGGGTGCCCACGCCTTTCGCGCCATGGGCGACGGCCGCCAGGTGCTGGTCAGCAACCGGGTGGCCGACACCATCTCGGTCATCGATTTGCAGCGCCTGGAAGTGGTGCGCGAGATCAAAGCCCCCGGCGGCCCCGATTGCATGGAGGTCACCCTCGACGGCAAGTTATTGGTCTCCTCGCGCTGGGTCAAGCGCATGACCGTGATTGATCTGGCCACGGGCCGCATCGAGCGCCAGGTGCGGGTGGGCAAGTCGCCGCACGGCATCTGGACCCTGAACCACGCCAAGCGCCAATAGGCCACTCTCCTCAATCCCCACAATCACCACACTCACCCCCATGCGCCCTTGCACCGGCTTAGCCCGCCCGCCCGCCCGGCCCTGGCGCATCTGGATGCGCCAGGGGCTGCTCGCGCTGGCCTGCATCTTGGCGGGTGTGGCGGTGGGTTCAGAGGTCATGGCGCAAAGCACCCCCCAGCCATGTCCCCGGCCTGTCTACCTGACCTTTGACACCGGTCACATGGGGGTGGCCGAGCACATTGCCGACGTGCTGCACCGCCAGCAGGTGCGGGTCACTTTTTTTGCCGCCAATGAGCCCACCCGCGAGGGCGACGGCAGCCTGGGCGAACACTGGGCCGATTGGTGGCGCGCCCGCGCCCTCGAAGGGCACGCTTTGGCCTCACACACCCTCGACCACACCTACTGGAGTGCCGACCTGCCCGAAGGTCGTTTTCGGGTGCGCCCCAGCGCCGGGCCCCATGCCGGACAAATCCGGGTGCTCGATGGGGCAGGGTACTGCCGACAAATCCGTGCCGCCTCCGAGCGCCTGCAGCAAATCACCGGCCAAACGCCTTTGCCGCTCTACCGCGCACCCGGCGGCAAAACCTCGCCCGCACTCCTGGCCGCTGCCCGCCAGTGCGGCTACCAGCACGTCGGCTGGGCGCCAGCGGGTTTTTTGGGCGACGAATTGCCCAGTGACCGCTACCCCAATGCGGTCTTGCTGCAACGCGCCTTGCGTGACATCCGCCCCGGCGATATCCTCATGGCGCATTTGGGCATCTGGTCGCGCCAGAGCCCTTGGGCCCCCGAAGTCCTCGAACCCCTGATCGTCGGCCTGAAAGACAAAGGCATGTGTTTTGAAACCCTGGACCGGTTGATCAACTGGTTCGATGAAACCCAGTCCGCACTCTTTGAGCACGTGGTCAAACCTTTGGCCGTCTGGCTCAGCCAGCAAGGCCAGCTGGAGCAGGCTTACGAGGCCACCGGCTGGCTTTTGGTGGGTTTGCTGCAAATCGGCTTCATGCTGCTGGTGCTGGTGCCGCTAGAGCGCTGGCGCCCGGTCGAGCCCGTGAGTGACCGCCGCGCGGTCTACACCGATGTGCTCTACACCCTCATCCATCGTCTGGGTCTCTTTCGTTTGGTTTTTTTCTTCACACTCGAGCCCTGGGTGCTAGACATCACCTCCTGGTACAGCCTGCATGGCGGGCTCACCTGGCAACTCGACGCCATCTGGCCCGGCGTCACCGACCAGGCCTGGGTGTCCTTTCTGCTCTACCTGATCGTGCTCGACGCCCTGAATTACCTCATACACCGCGCCCAGCATCAGCTCAACCCCTGGTGGGCGCTGCACGCCTTGCACCATTCGCAACGGCAAATGACCCTGTGGACCGACAACCGCAACCACTTGCTCGATGACGCTGTGGTCGCTTTCGTGTTCGCCCTATTCAGCCAGTTGATCGGCGTGCAGCCCGGGCAATTTGTGGCCTTGCTGGCGGTCTCGCAAATGGTCGAGAGTTTGCAGCACGCCAACTTGCGCACCCGCCTGGGATGGTTGCGTTTTTTCATCGTCAGCCCGCAGTTTCACCGCTACCACCATGCCGTGGGTGTGGGCCACCAAAGCCCTGGCGCGGTGCTGGGCGGGCACAACTTCGGGGTGCTCTTTCCGTGGTGGGACATGCTGCTGGGCACCGCCCGCTTTGACAACGTCTACCTGCCCACCGGCATCACTGACCAGACCCAGGGCCAGCGCGACTACGGGCGCGGCTTCTGGCGCCAGCAGTGGCTGGGCTTGCAGCGCATTTGGCAGGGCTTCAGGCCCCCGACTTGATCGGGGCACCCAAAGCCCGCCTGAAACAGGCGTCTCAGTGGTGATTGTTGTGGTAGGTGGTCCAGCCTGTGCCAGTGCTTCCCGGTTTATTTTTATAGGCCTTATCGTCCAGCTCCGGCGTATTGGCGCTGTTATCGTCCAGCCGCACCACACGCGCCACAAACACATTGAGGTTGTCAATATATCCATCGACATGAACCTCTTTGGTCGCCAGCGCCGCATTGGCGCTCACCCCTAAAAAGGTGGTGTTGTCATTCCATTGCACAGTCCGGCTGTTGCTGGCCGACAAAGTCAGGCTGAATGTCTTGGCCGTGGTGTCCACGCTGGCCACCGTGCCCTCCAACGAGCGGATGACTTGCGTGCCGATCGCAGGCTGGCACTCCATGCGCGTGGCCAGAACCACAGAAGTGCCGCTTTGCTGGGTGGCCCAAACCAGCACCACCCCGCTGTAGGCCGAAAAAGAGGCCGGGCAGTTCGACTTGACCAAACCGGCCGAACTGGCGTCGACCGCCACGCCCCGCACCATGAAGCTGGTGTCACTCACATAATCGGAGATCACCCCGATCAGCAGCACCTTGGCCAGATCGGCCGTGGTGTCCGAGGTGCGCACCACGATTTCAGTGGCCGTGATCGAGCCGTCGCTGGCGACCGTGCCCCTCACCCGCACATAGGCATTGTTGGCAATCACCTGACCCGAGGGGCGCACCACCGTGGCTGCGCCGACATTGACCATGCTGCCTTGCAACTCAAAGCGGGTTGCGGCCGCATTCACATTCGACACCACCCCGCTCAGCTGGGCCAGTGCGGTGGTGTTGCCACTGCTCTGGTCGCGGTTGACGCGGATGTAGGTGGCCGTCAAAGTGCTGCCGCTGAGGCTATTGCCATAAACCGTGACCTGCACATCGTTGCTCAGGGTCGACCCATTGGGTCGCACGCTGGTGCCGGCGGTGGTGGTGTTGATCGTCAGGCCGTTGAGGGTGAAAGTCGCCCCGGTGGCGCTGGTGGTGTAGGCGGCAATCTTGCCATTCACTTGTACCCGCGACGTGCCACTGTCTTTTTGGATGCGGGTGGCCTTGATCTGGTACTTGCTGGTGGCAGCGTCGTACACCGGCGTGCCATGCACCTGCACCAAATCGTTGGCCGTCACGCTGGCCAGCGAGGTGTAACCCCCGCCAAATACCGTCACCGGCCCCTGCGCAATGTCGGTGTTGACCAACACCACTTGCCCGGCCACGGTCAGTGAACTGGTGTTGACGACGCTGACCACCCCGATCAGCGTGGCATCGATCAGCACCTGGTTGGCGCGGCCCGCGCTGTCATTGCTGACCCGCACCCGTTGGCCCATTTGCAATACATCGTTGGTCACCGTGCCGTCGGCGTTTTCGTGGGTGACGCGGGCATAGGCGTCTTCTACCTCTGCGCCGTCGACCACCACCGAGCCAAAACCGGTGACGGTGCCATTCATGGAAGAGATGGGGGTTGAGGTGGAGGCGGGGCTGCTGGAGTGTTCGCCGCAGGCAGGCAGCAGAGCCACGCCCAAGGCCATGGCGGCCAAGCCAAAAATCATGCGAATGCGCTGGATGTTCATGGTTTCCTCCATGAGTCGGTGAAAGAAAAAACCGATTAAATTTTACTAAAGCATTACAAAAATGCAATAAAGCGAAAAATATTGAATCAAAAATAATTGATTTAAATCAACCCGCCTTGGGGTGACACTGCACACCGCACCGCCGCCAAATCCCACCCGGCCCAGCCGCAGCTCTTGAAAAACACCGGGCCTTGACGTTAAAAATCGGTTGGCTCCAAGGCCACAGATGATGGGTTCATGCGGATCTGACTTCGTTCAGCAATTCCGGGTGTCGATCCAGAACCTTAAGCAATTTGACCAAGGCCAGAGGCGGCTTGGTCTTGCCATTCTCATATCGAGAAAAAGCATTCACGCCACCACCAAATAGATGGGCCGCTTCACGCTGGTCAAGATCTAACTTTTTGCGAACTTTCGCAATGTAGGCGGGATCAACGTAAGCCGAATTGACTTGCCGTTGAAACGCGCTGATCAGCTCGCTATAGCGATTGCCATTCTCGCCATCCAAAACCACCTCGCCACAGGCGGGGCAAAATTCGCCCGTGACTTTCCGGATGATGGTTTGCTCTCCCTTGTAGACATAGGCCATGTCCCGAGTGTCAGAGATCAAATGGGCCGCTCCACATTCAGGGCATTTCATGTTCACAACTCCTTGAACGAAACAATCAGAACATCATCTATCACCGTCAACTTGAGATAGATCACATGACCGTCAGGAGCATTGGCGTGGTAAACATCTTGCCAAATTCGATGATCGGCAATGGTGGTCATGCTTTTGAAGAAGTTTTCAGTCTTCAAAGACATGATCACGGCACACATGTCTGCCAAGTTGTTGAATCCAAGGTCAAGAGCACCTCGGTAAGCCGTGGCTGTGGCCTTGACCTGACCGCGCCCGACCAAGTCTTTAACAACCGCCAGTTTGCGATGAGGTGTGTTCTTCTCCATTTGAGATTTTAACCAAGTTGGTTTATTTGGCAAGAAGGGTCTTGCAGACTGAAAACCCGCATGTCCAACAACACCATGCAAATTCATCCTACGACGGGGCAGATTCTTTGTAAACGTAACTATGCACTTCAAAGCCCATGCAAGGACCTGCTTTGCTCACAGCACCCACCAATTGGCTAACGTTGCTTGCCCACTCAACCCTGCTGCATGGCACACCGCACTGCCGCCAAATCCCACCCGGCCCAGCCGCAGCTCTTGAAAAACACCGGGCCTGAGGCTGCTTTGGCCGCTCGACCCAATGGGGTTTGGCGCACCACATCGGCCAGCGTGGCAAACGCACTCACATCGAGGTCAGCTTGCAGCAAATCCCCCGCCTCATGGTCGGCGTCGCGCGTGTCAACCACGACGCGCCCCTGCCGGGCCATGTGCTGGCACACTGGCGGCGACCACTCCACCATGCGCGGAGTAAAGGCCCCCACCGCACACACCATGGCATCGTCACGCGGCATCCCGCGCAAAGCCACGGCCTGTGCGCTGGTGCAACTCACCACCAGCGGGCAATCTGCCAGCGCTTGGTCGGCATCATCCACCCGTCGGGCATCCAGGCCCAAAGACCTGGCATGCGCCACCAAGGCATCGGCACTGGCGGTGCTGCGGCTGGCCACCCGAACACTTTCAATTTCCAAGCCTGCCGCAAACGCCTCCAAGTGCGATTTGCCCTGCACCCCCGCACCCACTATCAGCAAAGGGCCGCGAGGCTTGGGGGCCAATAGTTGGGCGGCCAGCAAAGACACCGCCGCCGTGCGACGCGCCGTCACAGTGGGCCCGTGCAAAATGGCGCGACGCTCGCCCGTGTGCGGGTCAAACACCACCACATCGCCCTGTATGGCCGCTCGCCCCTGCGCCGGGTTGTGGGGGACAAAAGTGATCAGCTTGGTCATCGCCACGCTGCGGTCCGCCGCAGGCATCACAAACAGGCTGCCCCCCCCGTCCAGCCCTTGCACGATCCGCGCGGGCACTTCCACGGTATCGTCTTGCAGCAGTTCCTGCACACAGGCTGCCAGTCGCAAATAGGGCAGGGCCAGTGCGGTCTGGGCGGGGGTCAGATCAAGCGGGGGGACATCAGCCATCAAGGCATCATATCGCCCGTCCGGCTCTGCGCAAAACGCCATTGGTTTTCAGAATTGCCTTGGGAAGCTATGCAAAACCCCATGCGTCGTTTCATCCCCAACTCGGGCGCCCTGCTTCGTTGGATTTCTTGCAGATATCTTCGGATATCTGCTTCGAAATCCGCCTTGCAGAGCTTACCTAGGCCATCGAATGCAAGCCGATCATATTGCCCTCGGTGTCAACGATCAGGGCAATGTGGCCATACTGGCCGATGCTCGTTTTGGGTTTGAAGAGCCGCCCCCCTGCGGCTTGCGCGCGCCCTGCCTCTACCGCGCAGTCGTCACAGATGAAATAAACCAGCACGCTGTTGTGGCCCGCCTCAAAACCCGGCATATGCACCAACGCACCACTGACCCCATAGGCATTGGGCGTCATGGGAAAGGCCTGAATTTCATAGCCATCGCCGGGCAATGGGGTGAACTCGCTGCCGAAGACCTCGGCATAAAACTGTTTGGCACGGGCCATGTCTTTGACGTAAATCTCAAACCAACCGACGGGGTTATGCATGTGGGCACCTTGAAGTGAGTGAGGCCCTCAATTTAGACCGAAACATCGGTTTGAAAAAATCACCAAAAACAGCACGGCCACTGGCCCCATTTGGGCCAAGACCGAATGGGGGGTCAAATGACCCCCACAGCGGGGGAGGCGGCGGTTTCTCATGCGGTCACAAATGCCCTCACCAAGTTGGGACATTAAAAACCTGAGCAGAGGGGCGGGCAATCAGGGAATGTGGATGATCTTCCTGATAAGGTTCGAGTTACTGTCTGACACATATAGATTCCCGCTGGTATCGACGACCACATAATGTGGTGCAGAGAATGCCGCGCGAGTACCTGTTCCATCCAAAGTCCCAGGTGTTCCATCGGGTTGCCCAGCTATGGTCGTCACCACCCCATCAGGGGTGATGGTGCGGATGCAATTGGACTTGTTGCCTGTTATGGGTGAATCTCCGCTCGATTCAGACACATACAGCACACCTGATCGGTCGACTTCCAGTTCGTGTGGTGCAAAAAAAGAAGCGCTGGTGCCGGTGCCGTCTATCCTGGCGTTAACACCGGAACCAGCCACGGTACTTATTACGCCCGCCGGGGTGATTTTTTGTATTCTTTTCTGGCCAAATTCGGTCACATACACATTGCCACTCAGGTCCACCGCCACACCTTCCGGTTGGCTAAACGTGAGCCAACTGGCGGTGGCACTGGGTGACCCTGACATGGCGGGGCTTGACAGCGTGGTCACCACACCGCCGGGGGTGATTTTTCGTATCCACTGCAAATCCACCAGATACAGGTTGTCGTGATGGTCTATCGCCAAATCACCGACCAGGCTGAAGCTTGCTGAAAGCCCCGTGCCGTCTGTGGGCGAAAATGAAACGCCGGACTGACCGGCAATGGTAGACACATGGCCATCGGGCGTGATTTTTCGTATGACATTGTTGTCATAAGTGTCGGTCACAAAAAAATTGCCTTGGCTGTCGATCACCACGCCAACGGGGTTATAAAAACTCGCACTGCGCCCATAGCCATCGGCAGTGCCTGCAATGCCCGTGCCTGCGAAGGTGGTCACGACCCCGGCAGGGCTGATCTTGCGTATCAGGCAGTTACCACCGTCAACCACATACACATACCCAGAGCGGTCCACACACAAACCAGAAGGTACATTGAAGGTGGCCGAAGTGCCCACGCCATCGGCAGTACCTGAGATACCGCCTTTACCTGCCAAAGTTTGCACCACCCACACGGTTGGGGCGGCGGGTTGAACCACAGGCGGGGTGCTGTTGACAGCGGCCATGCCCCCCCCACCGCCACCGCCACAACCTGTCAGGGCCAGGCTGCCCATGGTCAACACAAAATCGCGACGGTCCAACGGGGTCAGAGGGGTTTCCACACTTTTTGGGGTGAATGGCTTATCAGGGTGAGGCATTTAAATCCCTCCAGATACCAGTGCCGTTGCAGTATGCAGGCTTGTTGTTTGTGGTGCTGAACACAATTTGAAATTGGTTGAGCGTGTTACAAGTGGCAGTTGATGTGTTCACCGACTTCAATAGGTCGGTGCTGTACACATTTTTCCAGGCGCACAAAATGCCATTGCCACCCGTCACGCTGGCCCCCAGATCGAAGCGACCGAACGCACCATAGACCACCGTGGGGTTGCTGGTGTAGGTTCTGGCCCCGCCGCCCGACATGCCGATGATGGCGGCATTCACCAAACTGTCGCGCCCTTTGTCGTCGGCATTCACCTGCCGGATGTTCATGGGCTTGGGAGTGCAAGCGTAGGCGATGGTCGAGGTGAAATTCACCCCGCCTGTCGCGATATTGGTCACGCCAAACACGGGCGCCCCGTTCCCCGCCGGAATGGTGCTGCCCAAACCCAGGCCGCCAGGGGTGCTGAGGTCACTCATGGCTGTTGGCGCAGCGCCGCCATTGGCCTGCGCGTAGCGTGCTGCGGCCGCAGCCACCGAGGTGAGGTAAATGCCCACGGCTATGGCGGCCGTTTCGTTCGTGGTCTGGTTGGTCTGCACCACCGTGTTCACCGCCAGCAGGGCAGAAACCAGAATGGCCAGCAACAATTCGGTCAGCACATTCATGCCCTGACCCCCAAATAAACCCACAATTCGTTGCGGTTCTCATACGAACCAGTCCATGGCTTTTTACAGTAATTTTGTAGGATAAGGGGGATTTGGTTTTTCGCCGCAATTGTATCGTTAGGGTTAAGGTGGTATGAGGCATAAATATTGTTCGCCAGCGGCCCGTTGCTGATCACCGCAGTTCCCGCGCCCGTTTGCAGGTACAGGTAATGGCCCTGAGTGGATAGCCTGAAAACCAGGCTGTTCATCAATGCCATGCACTGGTCATAACCCATGCCCAAAATCTGGCTGCTGTTGATTTGAATGCTCAGAATCAGGTCGCGGTTGGTGTAAATCGACACCCCTATGCCCGGGTTGCTCAAGTACTTGCCTTGGCCGTTATCCCGCCCATTGCTGCTCCCCCAAAAATCGCTCAAATTTCGGGTGGGCAAGTAGTAGGCATTTTGGTCGGCCTGAAACGTTTCTGTCGGTATGCTCGGGTATGGGTATCTCCGGTTGACCGTGTCGGGCTCAAACAACCAACACCACTCAGCCACCGATTGATATTTGTTTGAACCATACGAATTAAAAAGCGTATTCACCTTATCGATGCAGCTGGGTTTGCTCAACTGATGCGCCTGCATCAGGTTTTCCAGGCCAGCCATCATGATTTTGGCGATGTTGTTCTCGGCCACGGTTGTGGGCTTCACCGAACGCATCACCGACACCGTCAGGGTCGTGGCTATCACCACAAACAACAACACTTCCATCAAGGCATAGCCTTGGCGGCGCAAGCCCACTCCACCCCGTCTGGCAAGACGGGGGGAAGAGGGGGCTCCGCCGGGCTTCATGATGCGTTTACTGGAATGAAAACACCAAGGTGTTGGTAGACCCACCCGTGCAATTGGTCGATGCCGTCACCCCGTTGTAAACCGTGGGGGTGGCTGCGGTGGAGTCCTTCACGCTGGTGCCATTGACAGAGACAATTACAGCGGCGGTTTGCAAGAGGCTGGTCAAATCCACGCAAGCCGCGTCATGCACCTGGTTGAATGTCACGTTCAAAATCGAGCTGGCCGCCCCTGTGGTGGGGGTGCCCACTGCTGCCGTCACCGTGGGTGTCGTCCCGGTGGAGAGGCGGTGGTTCAAGACGGTTCCGTTGATCCTGAACATATTGGAGGAGCTCAGGAACGGGATCAGTTGGGCGGTGGCAAAACCCGTATAGGTCACAGTGGCCCCACCGCCTGCCGCATTGGCCGCGCTGACCACCCGCTGAATGGCCGAGTTCATGTCCGTTGCGGTGGCCTGCACCCGCCCGCTGATGATGATGGGCTGCACCGACCTGAAGCCAACGACCGCCAGCACCCCGATGATCACCAGCACCAGCAACAATTCACCCAAAGTGAAGCCACCTTGTGCTTTGTGCCGGCCATCTCGCAAGGCTTGTTGGCCCCTCACCGCGCTGCGCAAACGGTCTCGCAGCTTGGCCCGGGGCTTCAAAATAGATGGAACATTTTTCATGGTTTTCCCTTTCAAAAAAATCATTGATTGGTGGACGTGATGTAGTTGAGGCTGGCCGACTTCATCTCAAAATTCGTGACTTGGATCAGGCCCATCACCCCCATGCCGATCAGCAAAGAGGGGACGATCATCATCCAGCGGATCACCGTCAGCCGCACCATCAGGCGCGGCAACATGAGCTCCTGGATGTAGTCGCTGGTGGCGCGAAAAGCCTTGGCCAAACCCTGGCCTTCTTCCACGTCACGCATGCGCCAATAAATTTCACGCGGCAGCAAGCCGGTGTTGAACACCGAAGAGTCGGTGGCACCGCTCACCACCACCCGGTACAGAATCTGGTCCAGCCGCCACCACACCCACGGGTTGGGGGCGCTGCGCATCATCTGCTGCAAGGCGTCTTCCAGGGTTTGCGGGCTGCCGCCTTGGCTGGAAGTGAGGGTGCCCAACATCAGCAACAGCCGCATCGCCATCAGGTCGCGCAGGGTGTTGATGCCGATCAGTTTTTCATCGCACCAGGCCCGCCAGCTGCCCGTCCAGCGTTGCAGTTGCGAGATCCCGAAGGCCATCGCCCCCAGGGCCAGCAAGATGCCCACGCGCCATTCTTCGGCCCAGCGGCCTATGCCCACCAGTATCTTGCCCACCGGCCCCCAATACTCGAATGGAATATCCAAAGATTCCCTGATCACACCCACCGTCCACGGAATCATGATCAACACCATGCCCGAGGCCAGCGACACCGTCACCACCCCCACCAGCAAAGTGGCCACCGCCTGATGGAAAATGCGCTCAGACAACCGCGCCATGCGGGCCATCTCTCGCAAGGTGTTCGAGATGGCCTTGTCTCCCGTGTTCGACTGCACCCGCAGCACCGACACTTCCAGATCGGGCAGGGTGCCCGCCCAGGCACTGGCCAAATCGGCCCCGTACACAATGAAGCGCTCTTCCCACAGGCGCGACAGCACGCCGCGCGGGGCCTCGCCAAAGCGTTCGCCATCGAGGCGGAACACATCGAGCAGACGCATATGACTCGAGTCGATCAGCATCGCCAAGTCTTCATAGTAGGTGGCCCGGCGCGAGCTGAACTGCCAACAAGCCCAACGCTGTGCCAGTGTCATCGTCATCGGGGTCATGACACCTCCATGTGCGGGCGGTGATGGATGGCCTTGGTCTGGTTTTGCTTTTGCCAGAGCAGGTGCTCAAAACTCGTGAAGCGGCGCTCAATGTCACGCACATCGTGCCAGCCCATGCAAGCCTTGGTCAGGGCCACTTGCATGGTCGATTTGCCTGCCAGCTCCAGCGTGTCGATGCGGCCATCCGACTTGTTCGACCACCACTTGGCCTGGTCAAAGCGGCTGCCGTTCATGATGCAGTGCGACAACTCGACGTCGGGCACCAGCATCTCGGCGGCCACGCTGCGCCCCGAATAGCCATTGAACTGGCTGAGGTCTTTGTTCTGGCATTTCGCGCAACCCTTTTCATTGCGAAACAGCAATTGGCTGGGGCCGACATCGAACAGGTGGGTAAACATCTTCAGATAGTCGGCATCTATGGCCGCCGCCCGATGGTCCAGCGCGCAGTGTGGGCACAGCCGTGGGATCAGGGCCTGGTTGACACAAAGCTTCACGCTGCCCGGTGCGGCCAGCACTTCGAGCGGGATGTTGATCTCCGGCGAGCTCAGGCGGGCGAAGATGCCCAGCGCGTCGCGGGCGTGAACCGTGGTGTAGATGTCGTGCCCCGACTCCAGCACCGCCCGCACCACCTTGCCGGCCGGCACGTCGCGCACCTCGCCAAACAACAGGCCGTCGAGGGCGCTGCGCAACAAGGCGCGCACGGCGGCCGCAAAATCCCGGTCGTCCTGCGACAGCATGTCGCGCACCACCGTGCGTTGGTGCACATTCGGGATCAGGAATTCCACCGGGTCTTCCAGCGAGATGATTTTGCGGTCTTTGGGCAGCATCGACATCAACACCGACAGCGTCAGGCTCTTGCCCGTGCCCACCGTGCCCGACAGCACCAGCATGCCGCCGTGGTTGTTCAGGGCGTTCTCAAACATCTGGATTTGTGTGGGCAGATAACCGGCAGACTCCAGGGTTTTGATTTGCGACACCGAAGACAGCTTTTGCAAACGGGTGGTCACGATGCAACCCCCGTCGATGCGCATGCCCGACCAGCGCAACCGCCCCCGCTCCTGGTTGCTCAGTTCCACATCGATCAGGCACTGTTGCTCGATATTGGGGTTGAAGGTGGGGTCGTTGCCCCCGTCGCCATATTGGTAGGCAATGCCCAGCGCCTGCATCAGGGTGCGGGTGGGCAGTTGCCAGCGCTCGGGGTAGAGGTACAGCCCGTCGATTTTGAAGGCCACGCATGACATGGCTTCTTCATGGCGCAAAATGAAATCGATGTCGTTGGCGTAGTTGTCAAAGCCCCACTGGATGATGTTGAGGAAGGTGTTCCAGAGCGTGGCCTTGCTCTGGTCTTTGCTCATCAACCTGATCTGTTCGATGCGGTTGTCGCGCACATGCCCCTGCGCCACCGACACCAGCAGGTTGTGCTCGACGCACCAGGCGTTGTCGCCATCGGCCAGTTTCCATCCCGACTTGGGCAACACCTGAACGACCGACACCAGGTCTTCTTCCATGACCGTGGGCGCCAACAAAAACCCGCACTGTTGCTTGTCCCGATCTATCGAGATCACGGCAATGGCGTACGAGAGGTAATGCGCCAGACCGATGGCTTCGTTCAGGCACTCATTGAAGCTGACTTTGCTCACCAGGTCTTCCAGCCCCTTGATCAGCGCGCTGCTCACCCGCAATTGGGCCAGGTCGGGGTTGATCAGGTGCTGTCCGGGCACAAACCAATGGGGTGCGCCAGGCAGGGGCGCAGGTTTGGCCACGGTGCCCACGCTCTGGGGCGCGGACGTGCCCGCCCGGTTGCGCAAACCGATCAGGGGCACACCCACCCGCGACAGGCCCATCCCCCCATCCGGGGTCGGGCCGGGCGTGGGTTGAATGGCGGGGTCTTGCAACATCATGGTTTGCCACTCGCTGTGTGGGGGGGCAATGCGCCTGGGGCGGCTGCCGTCGCAGGGGTGGCAGTGGCTTCGCCGCTGCTACCCCCGGGGTTGTTCAAAGCCGGGTTGCTTGCACCAAGGCCGCTTGCCCCGGGCCCGCTGGAGATGGCCGGCACCACCGACAAGACATTGGGGATGGCCAAGGGGGCCGATCCCGCTGGCGGGGTGGGCAGGCTGTACTCTGTGAAGATCGGGGCAGCGCCAGCCTCGTCCTTGGAAGTGTGGGCATAAAAGGTCTCGGTGTTCAGGCACAAACGCTGGCCAGCGCCTTTGTGCCCCGGGCGCACAAACTCTGCGCAAAGCCCATCGATCTCGGCCAGCCGACCCAATGGGGTGACCTCACCCGGCAGCAGGCCGGGGTAGGTGGTGTCTTGGTGGCGCAGCACGACGCGCCGATTCGGCTCAGTGCCGTAAATGCCCAAGACCTCGCTCACCGGGCCTGTTTGGGCCTCAGCACGCAATGCCCCGGGAAGATTCAAGCCGGCCTGTGCAGAGGCCCCTTGGGGCAGGGCGACCACAGGGGCCCGTTGCCCTTTGAGCATATCGCCCAGCGTCACCTTGGCGGCGGCTTGTGCGCCGGCAAATTCAGGCCAGGCCAGGCCGATGGCCGCAAGCAGGGGCAGCCAAAGCTCATTGCGTCGCATAGACAACCCCTTTGAGCTGGAAGGTGGCGGTGGGCCAAAGCGCTTCGCTGCCGCCTTCGGCCAAGGGCGCCTGGGTGAAGCCCAGTTCAAAGCTGCGCCAGTCGGCGGGCATGATTTCCAGGGCCGCACCCATCTGATCCAGCCGCCCCCCCAGACTGATGGCGCTGTACACCGGCAATTCAGTGGCTTTGGGTTTGGGGGCGTCCGAGCCGTCGCTGCGCCGCACGGGGGGCATGGGCAGGCTTTGCCATTTCAAGTCGGCCCCCACCTGCAGTTCGTTCGACCATTGTTGCAACAGGCTGGACAAGGCCAGGGTTTGGGGCGCGACATTGCTCAAGCCCTTGAAATCCAGCGGCTGCACAGGGCGCAGATGGCTCCACTTGAGCTCAAAGTTCTTCAGGGGCTTCCATAGCACCTCGTATTTGCTGGGCAACTCTGACACCAGATCGGCATAGGTGGCGGCCAGCCCCTTGGGGCTCATGCTGTATGTGGCTGTGCAATCCCAGCGCTGGCCCTCGCCCGAGCCCAAAGGGGTGCGCGACATCAGCGTGCCCGATTTCTCCGCATCCACTTTTTCTTGGCAGATCAGCCGGTTGATCTGCCAACCCCGTACCGACACGGGCAGGTCATGCATCGATTGCAGCATGGCTTGCATGCTCTGGGCATCGGGTTCGGGCAGTTTGTCCAGAAGCGTCTTGATTTGCCGTTGCCACAGCATTTCGGGCGCTTCTTTCTCCAGCATCAGCCGGCGTTGGATTTCACGCTGCTCGGCCAGATAGTCTTTATAGGCGTCCATCCCGTAGTCGGCCACAAACCAGCCCAGCACGACCAGCAGCCCCCACTTGAGGGCCGGGTACTGACGCAGCAATTGCACAAGGTTGAGGCGCTTGAGCGAGACAAACTGGTCGGCCCGAAAGACCTGAGACTTTGCGGCCTGCGCCAAAGACATCGGGAAAATGCGCTCGGGCGGGTAGAAGGCTTGCAGGTCTTCGGCGGCCAAGTCAGAATGGATGTGCACAAAGGAAGCGGCGTTTTCTTCCAGCCAGCCCTCCAGCTCGGCGTATGTCAGCAAGACCTCTTTGCCGTAAGGGCGCCGGTGGTTGACCGTCATGGCCCAGACCTTGGCCTGTTCAGGCAGATGCAACACCACCGCCGTGCGTTCGGTTTGCAGCATCCGTATCACCAGCACCGCCAGCGAGATCGGCAAGACTTTGGCATCGGTGGCGGGCATGCGGCCCAGGCCCACACATTGGCCCAGGTATTCGATCATGTGGGTGGCGTCGCTCTGCGCGGCGATCTGTCGCCCGGCCTTGGGCCCGGCGGCGATGATGCTTTTCCACTCCAGTCCCATCGCCAGGGTTTTGTTGCCTTGTTGCAGCAGGCTGACCTCAGGAATGCTGTAGACCTGGGCCGGCTTCAGGTTGGCCTTCAGTCGCCGCACCCAGGGGTGCTCCAGCCACTGACTGATCCAGCGTATTTCCAGTCGCCCGCGCCAGCCCGCCCCTGATTTGGGTGCGGCAATGGGGCCGGGCAGTTCGGTGCTCATACCCCGTCCTCGGCAATGGCGGTGACCAGGAGGATGATGCGACGGCCCGACTGCCCGCGCGAGTCCGACCCGCCCAGCACAATGGGGGCATCAGGGCCCAGACGCCGTTCGGTGCTGTCACGCGCCGCTTCTTCCAGCCCGCCCACCAGTTGCGTCACCCCGGTGCGCAAGACCGTGCGGTTGATCATGGTGGCTTCGGTGATATGGCGCTGCTGGATGGTGTTGCTATTGCCCGCCACCGATACGGTATAGGGGGTCAGCGTGCCGCTGCGGTCAGACAGGGAAATCGAGGCCAGAATTTCGCCGCTGTCTTGCGCCTCCAGGGTGCAGTTCAAAAAGACCCCGAAGCGGTCTTCCCGCTGCACGATGGTGGGGGCCGAGAACGTGCCCCCGGCGGTGGTCGAGACCGTGTTGCTTTGTACCGATTGCACATAATCAAAGATGGTCGGCAAGCCGATGCTGACCGTGCTGCCGTTCAGGGCACTGATCGGGAACGAGCGCCGCGTCACCGTAAAGCCTTGTTCGGCCAGGGCCTGCAGCACCAACTGGCTGTTGGTGGTGGCCGAGGCCTTGCCCAGCGGGCTGGTGGCCAGCACGCCTCTGGCCGCGACATCGCTGGCCAGAGTGGTGGGGCCATTGAGGTTGATCTGCCGCCCCAGGCGGGTGCCGATCAGTTGCCAGTCGATCGAGAGTTCGCGCTTGGTTTCGTTGGTGACAAAGATCTGGTCGATCACCATCGAGATGCGCCGTGTCAGGCGCTTGTTCTCTTGCTCGATGAAGGCCTCCATGCGGGCAATGGCCTCGGGGGTGTCGGTCACCAGGGCCGCCTTGGTGTTGAGGTTGATGTCCACCGATCCGGCCATGGTGCCCAGACTGAGCAACGACTGCTTCATGTCGGCCAGCGCATCGGTGGAGGTGCTGTCGATGCTGACCACCGACTCCTGGTTAAAGCCGCTGGAGATGCGCACGCTGGAAGGGTTTTTCTGAGCCAGTGCTTTCAGGCGCAAGACCCGGGTCTCCAGCCGGTAAATCTCGATGCTGCCGTCGTCCAGCAAGCGGTGGTGGACATCCCAGGTGGAATTGGCCAACTCAAGCAAACGATTCAGCGTGATGTCCACCGGCACCACCGACATCAGATCGGGTTTGCCGCTGGTGGAGGTCAGCGCCGGGGCTGACCCGCCGCTGCGCCGGGTGGTGAACTGAGCGATGGGCAGCAAGGCATCTGGCCGCACATACACCGGCACGCCAATCAGCGCGGTGATGCAGACGGCAAAGCGTTTCAGCGTGAATTCCTTGGGGTTGCATTCGGGCGTGACCAAGGTCACCGGCATGTCACCCAAGACCTCGGCCTGGTTTTGTTTCAGGTTAAAGCGGGTCATCATGACCTTGGGCAGCCTGACCTCTTTGGGCAGTGGCACCGAATTGCCGGCCAGCCAGGGTTGGTCCACGTCTTGTTTCTTCTCGTAGGGCGACAACACCAACTGCCGGTGCTTTTGAATTTGTCCGGCCAATTCGGAGTCGTTTTCGGTGTGGGCACTCGGCGGGTTGATGTCGCCGCCTGTGCTGGCGCAGCCGCTCAAGCCCAATGCGAGCGCACACAGCACCGACAGGGTGAGCTTGGACTGTTTGGAAAATGGGAAACGCATGGACTTATTCCTGGCTCAGGTTGCGCACGCAGCTCTCTTGCAGGCTGATGACGCGAACCACTAAATTGGAGTAGAAGCAGGCTTGGGCCGGCAGATCGGTTTGCAGGGTCGAGCGCATCAGCCAGCGCACGGCCATGCGAAAGTCGTTGCTTTCAAAAGAGGCACTACCGGCCAAGGGGATGTCGCGGGGCAGGGTCCAGTGCTGGGGCTCAAAAGACCAGCCGCT
The DNA here is from genome assembly GCA_041158965.1 of Pseudomonadota bacterium. Taxonomy (GTDB): domain Bacteria; phylum Pseudomonadota; class Gammaproteobacteria; order Burkholderiales; family Burkholderiaceae_C; genus Limnohabitans. The sequence continues at coordinate 18,803 of JBEBAJ010000052.1, forward strand.
GTGTTTGGCCCAGCGCTGAATCACCCCCCGCAGGTGGCCGTCGTTGGCCCTGACGTCAAACGCCGAAAACTCGATGGCACGCATCTGCACACTGGGATCCGGCATGGGCGCCCCCACTGTTTGGGCGTGGGCGCACCCGCCCAAACCGAGCCCGATCGCCACACCCACACCGTAAAAAGTTTTCTTCATTCCTGATCCTGAACCGATGACACTCACAGTGACCAGAAGTCATTATATATGCTTTAGTTTAATTTTTCACCTAATAAATAGACATAAAGAGATGTGATCTAGGCTGTCGTTAGCCAAAAAGAACACCGCCCCAGTGGCGCAGTGGCCAGCGGGGCGGTTTTGCACCAAAAGAGGGCGTAAAAGTGTGGTTATTTCAACAAATCGCACAGCACCCGGGCCATCACCTGGGTGGCGCGGCGCAGGTCTTGCAGGTCAAGCCGCTCGTCGGCGCGCTTGGCGTGGCTCTCTCGCACTGTGCGCGGACCGGCGCCGTAGATCACCCCCGGGATGCCGCGCTCCACATACAGCCGCACGTCGGTGTACAGCGGGGTGCCCAAGGCCGGGATGGGCTCGCCAAAGCGGTCCTGGCCGTGGCGCTGGATGGCTTGCACCAGAGGCTGGTTGCCGGCCAGCGGCACCATGGCATTGGCCAGCAAGATACGCCGAACCTCCACTTTCAGGGTTTGGCCCCCGCGCGGCGGTTGAAATGAGCGGGCCGCCTGCTCGATCGTCTGGCGCAGCGACGCCTCGACCTCTGCGGGGTTTTCTTCCGGGATCATGCGCCGATCTAGCTTGAGCACCACCTTGCCCGGCATGACATTGGTGTTGGTGCCGCCGCTGATCAGGCCGATGTTCAGGTAGGGGTGCGAGATCCCTTCGACCCCGGATTTGACCCTCAGGTAGTCGGTATTCAGCTGGTACAGGGCGTTCATGATGTGGTTGGCCCCTTGCAGCGCGTCGGTGCCGCTGTCGGGTATCGCGGCATGGGCCATTTCGCCTTGCACCGTCACTTCCAATTGCAGGCAACCGTTGTGCGCGGTGACGACCTGGTACGAAAAACCCGCCGCCACCATCAGGTCGGGCCGGGTCAAACCGTGTTTCAGTAACCAACCCGGGCCCAGGTCACCGCCAAACTCTTCGTCGTAGGTGAAGTGCAGTTCCACCTGACCTTGCGTGGGTTTGGCCACCGCCTCCAGCGCCCGCACGGCAAACGCAAAAGTCGTGAAGTCGCATTTGCTCACTGCGGTGGCGCGGCCATAGATCTTGCCATCGACGATCTCACCGCCGTAGGGGTCGTGGGTCCAGCCTTCGCCGGGTGGCACCACATCGCCGTGGGCATTCAGCGCGATGGTGCGCCCGCCCGGGCCATAGGGTCGGCGCACGATCAGGTTGGTGATGCTTTGCAAGCCATGCTGGCGCACGATGTCTGCAGG